>CAZIES010000111.1:0-7279 GCA_964538295.1 uncultured Arcobacter sp.
CTAGATGAATAGCAATAAATGAAATCAGGCTAATAATAAATAACATGACAATAAGATATAATAGTTTCTTAAATAGTAATTTCATAGGCTTATTATAGCTAAGAATTTTTAAAAATGGTTGGGAAAAATGATAGGTATTGATATAGTACGAGTAGAACGTATTGAAAAGATGTTTGAAAAATTTGGTAAAAAAGCGTATCAACGATTTTTGAGTGAAGAGGAGCTCTCTTTAGTAAAAACACCAAGTAGTGCCGCTGGATTTTGGGCAGCTAAAGAGGCTGCTAGTAAAGCAATTGGTACAGGTATTGGAGCAGTTTGTTCTTTTCATGATATTAAAATCTCAAAAAGTAAATTAGGTGCGCCTAAGTTAAAATACACAAAAGTTTTACGTAAAAAGTTTAGAATAAAAAAATCATATCTTTCAATCACCCATGATGGAGGCTTCGCAATAGCTGTTGTTAATATAGTTAAAAAATAAGAGGATTAAATTAAAGAGTGAGGGGAACATTTTAATTCCCCGTTAATCAATCTTTTCTTTGAGCTCTTTGCTGAGTTTGATAAAGTACCTTTAGTGTAGCAAGAGAGTTAATTTTGAAGGTGACCTAAAAGAGTATTTCCTAAATTGATATTTGTATTTGAACCTTCAATGGCTTTTTGTGTATCCCCTACTAAATGACTAATTTTATCTTTGATAGTATCTGAACTTTGAAGTTGTTCATTAACATTAGATGAAATATTATTGGAGTTATCACTGTTTTGTTGTGCTACACAAATAAGTCGCTCTAATTTTTCGATGGCATCTTTTGAGATGTTTACACTTTCTTGAACTAGATTTTGTACCTCTTCATTTTTTTTTGTTACTGAACTAGTCATTGTTGTAATTGTTTCAATCTCATTTCCAATATTTACAGTTGATTGTTTAGACGCTCCGGCAAGTTTTTTTACTTCTGCTGCAACAATGGCGAAACCTCGTCCATACTCTTTTGCTTTAGAGGCTTCAATGGCTGCGTTGATTGCTAAAAGATTAGTTTGCATAGAGATTTTATCATTGGCTTGAACTAAATCCGTGATGGCTTCATTTTTTTCATTAAGTTCATCAATAGTTTGTGAAAATTCGTTGATTGCCTGAGACATTTTATTAATAGAATCAAAAAGTTCTTGTACGAGGTTAATAACATCATTACTCTCTTGTGAAGCTAATTGGGCTGATTCTAAAGACTCTTTTGACATAGATTGAATTTCATTAGAGTGGTTAATAAAGTGATTGACTAAATTTTCAATATTTACAATCTCTTCAAGACGTGTTTTTGAAGCCTGGTTAACATTAATGGCATTGTTCGTAATATTTTGTGCAATGTTGACTGATTCATTGAGATTTATTTTATCAAACAGTGCTGCTTTACGTTTGAGCTCTTGAAGTTCTTGAGTTGTTATTTGTGTTGTTGACACTTTTTATCCTTGATTGATGATATACTCCATTTGGTTTTATCTTCACAAGCTTGGCAAAATGGAATAATTTGGTCTTTTTGTACATGAATACAATTGTTACAGTTTTTACATCGTAAAATGGCATTATCAACAGCTTTTTCACCAATATGAAACTTAATCTTCATGGCAATTGCTGTGTACATTGAGACACAAAAGGGCACGGTAAATGTTAAAAGTAGCTTGACGATATTAAGCTCTTGGAAATTAAAACTTAAGAGTGCTTCTCCTTGATTAATAAGGTTTAAAATAATACCTACAATAAAGGCAATTTTTAAAGCACGTATAATTAATGACTTAGAGGAGGCTATTGAGATAATCAATTCTAAATTCTGCAAGTCTTCATATCCTTTTTAAGTTAATAAAAAGTATATCATAGATTTTGTGTATTGAGTGTTTAGTTAAAACTATTTTTGCAGATACCTTTCTAAAATAATTTTAGCCGCAATAGAATCAATTCTTCCATCACGTTTATAGGTAATATCTCCTTTTATAAGTTCTTGTGCTTCAATGGAACTCATATTCTCTTCTTGTAAAATAACTTCACCTTCAAATTCAAGTAGTTTAATAAAATGTGTAATTCGTTTTTGCATATCTTCGCTGGCACTTGGGTATCCTACAATGAGCTTCTCTATTTCCCACTCTTTAAGTGCTGCTAGTACATCAGCACTTGCTTGGTTTCTGTTTTTTCGTAAGATGGCAGGAAGAGGAGTGACGATATCACTTTGTAGACAAATGGCAAGACCAATACGTTTCAATCCTACATCAATACAAGCTAATTTCATTGTTGTTTTATCCCTTTTAGAGCTTCTTTTGCATAATTTGGATACTATTATAACCTTTAAAGAATAAAGGGTGCCTCAAAGGCGTAAACCCTGAGTTAGGAAGATAGATGAAATTAGCAGTTTTTGATTTTGATTCAACCTTAATGGATGGAGAAACAATTGATTTTTTAGCGCAACCGTTAGGGTTAGAAGAGAAAGTTGCCGCAATAACAGAAGAGGCAATGGCTGGAAGATTAGATTTTTTTGAGTCACTTATCGAGCGTGTTGCTTTATTAAAGGGTTTAGAGTATGCACAAGCTGTTGAAATTTGTAAAGCACTGCCATTGATGCCTGGAGCACAAGAGACAGTGGCTAAATTAAAAGAGAATGGGTATAAGGTTATTTGTTTTTCTGGTGGCTTTAGAATCGGAACAACACCCGCTAAAGAGAAGTTAGGTTTAGATGCAGACTTTTCCAATATTTTACATGAGAAAGATGGTATCTTAACAGGTCTTGTTGGTGGTGATATGATGTTTGGTTTCTCTAAAGGTGATATGATTCAACGTGTACAAGCAATGTTAGGTGCAAGTGTTGAAGATACTTTAGTTGCGGGTGATGGTGCTAATGATGTTTCGATGTTCCCTTATGCTTCAAAAAGAGTTGCTTTTTGTGCGAAAGAGATACTTAAAAAAGAGGCAAATATTATTGTTGATAAAAAAGATTTAACACAAATTTTGCAACATATTTAAATAATAGAATAGAAAAAATTAGCATAGATACAAAGCGTCTTTTGATGGAATTTATTTCCATCGTTAAAAGAAGGACAAAGAATGAAAAGGTTCCCTTTAAATAGTGGAACTATTTAAAGGAAAATACAATGAGTTTACGAGAAGATATTAATTTTTCATTATGGTGTGACTTTATAGAGAGAGATTTTTTAGAGAATCAATTTCAAACGATTATTAAGGATGAGGTTATTCACGGGGCAACATCAAACCCGGCTATTTTTGCTTCATCAATTTCAAACTCGGTTGCATATAAACAACAGCTTGATATGTTACAAGCAAATGAGTCGAAAACTATTTATGAAGAGTTAGCAATTACTGATATTAAACGAGCAGCAGAATTGCTTGATGATTTACATGAAAATGATGAAAATGATGGTTTTATTTCTATTGAAGTTGATCCAACTTTATGTGATGACGCAAAAGGAACAATTGAAGAAGGTATGCGTTTAAATGCCACAATTGGTCATGATAATGTGATGATTAAAGTTCCCGCAACAAAAGCAGGGTATGAAGCGATGCAAGAGCTAACATCTCAAGGTATTAATGTTAATGCAACACTGATTTTTTCTGTTGAACAAGCTATTGAGTGTGCAAAAGCTTTAGATGCAGGAATTAAAGCCTCAAATAAAGATACAAAAGCAGTTATTTCAGTTTTTGTTTCACGGTTTGATAGATTATGTGATAAAGAGTTAATTGCAAAAGGTTTAGAAGCTGGGAAGTTAGGAATTATGAATGCTGTAAAATGTTATCATGAAGTTGAAAAGTTTGCAAACAGTAATATGCGAACACTTTTTGCAAGTACAGGAGTAAAAGGTGATGATTTAGTATCAACTTATTATGTGGATAATTTACTCTATCCAAACTCTATTAACACCGCACCATTAAATACAATTGAAGATTGGATTACTCATGGTAAAAAAACGCCTTCAAAAGTTATCAGTGAAAGTGAGTGTGATGAGTATTTTGCACTTTTGCATAACAAAGGTATTGATATGAAGAGCGTTTATAAAACCCTATTAGTTGATGGTTTAGATGCTTTTAAAGTATCATTTGAAGATTTATTAGGAAAGTTAAAACACTAGGTGTTGATTACACCTTAATGAAAAGAAGTTGTAAAGTATATTTTTAGGGATAGTGCCTAAGTGATATTAAGATAAACTTCATGAATTATTTAAAACAGAGGTAATAAAATGAATAATTGGAATCCAAGTAGCTGGAGAGATTTTCCAATCAAACAGCAACCAATATATACAGATTTAGAAAAATTAGCAAAAGTAGAAAAAGAGTTAGGCTCTTACCCTCCTTTGATTTTTGCAGGAGAAGCCCGAAATTTAAAAGCTAAACTAGCAGATGTTGTTAATGGAAATGCTTTTCTTCTTCAGGGTGGAGATTGTGCTGAGTCATTTGATGCTTTTAATGCAAATAATATTAAAGATTTATTCAAAGTAATGATGCAAATGGCTGTTGTTTTAACTTTTTCTGGTGGTTGTCCTGTTGTAAAAGTAGGACGGGTTGCTGGACAGTTTGCAAAACCACGATCAGCTGATTTTGAAGAGGTTAATGGAATTGCATTACCTTCATATCGAGGTGATATTGTAAATGCAGTAAATTTTGATGAAAAATCACGAATACCAAAACCAAAAAAATTGTTAAAAGCTTATAATCAAAGTGCTTCAACGTTAAACCTTTTACGAGCATTCTCTCGAGGTGGATTAGCAGATTTAAATCAAGTACACTCATGGAACCTAGATTTTGTAAAAGATAATGAATTAGGAACAAAGTATGAAGAGTTAGCATCAAAAATTTCTGAGACAATAGCCTTTATGAAAGCGTGTGGAATTACATCAGAAAATACTGACCAGTTAAGTCACACAACACTATATACTTCCCATGAGGCACTTCTTTTAAACTATGAAGAAGCATTAACACGACAAGATTCATTAACAGGTGATTACTATGATTGTAGTGCGCATATGTTATGGATAGGGGATCGAACACGGGATTTAGATGGTGCACATATTGAGTACTTTAGAGGTATTAAAAACCCAATTGGTTGTAAAGTAGGTCCTTCGATGAAAGAGGATGAATTAATTCAACTTATTGATGCATTAAATCCAGAAAATGAAGCGGGGCGATTAAATTTAATTGTTCGAATGGGACATGACAAAGTTTCTGACCTTTTCCCTAGTTTATTAAAGCGTGTAAAAGCTGAAGGAAAAAATATTGTATGGTCTTGTGACCCTATGCATGGAAATGTAGAAAAAGCACCAAATGGCTACAAAACAAGAGATTTTGCAAATATTTTAAGTGAAGTAAAACAGTTCTTCCAAATTCATAAAGCAGAAGGTACAGTTGCTGGTGGTATTCATTTAGAGATGACAGGACAAAATGTAACAGAGTGTACAGGAAGTACAAGCTCTGCTATTACAACTGAAGGATTAGCAAGTAGGTATCACACACAATGTGACCCACGACTTAATGCTGATCAAGCTTTAGAATTAGCATTTATGATTGCTGAGACCTTAAAAGAAGCACGAAGTTAAAAAGATAGCTAAAATTAAAAAAGGGGCTAGAGTTAAACTCTAGCCCCTTTTTTATAGTATGAAAAAGATTATAAAAAAGTCTCTTTATAAATCTCTTCATCAAAAGCAACAATGACATTGTTTTCATCTTGAACAATTGGTCGTTTAAAAAGCATTGGCTCTTTGCAAAGCCACTCAAACTTTCCATTGTCATCTAGATTTAATTCTTTTAAACCTAAGGTTCTATATTTTGCACCTTTACTATTAAATAGTAAGTTTATATCTGAATTGTCAATCCAAGTTTGTATTAGAGTTGAATCAGGAGTCTCTTTTTTAAAATCAAAGAACTCTGTTTCGATATTGTTATCCTTAAAAAAACTTAAGGCTTTTCTAACACTTCCTCAGGATTTTATTCCGTAAATCCTAATCATTCTATTATTTCCTCTATTCTATAATTTTTGGTACGATAAAGTACCCATCCTCGCTTTTTGGAGCATGTTCTAAGATATGATTTGAGAGTTCTAAATCTTGTTTAGCTACATCCTCTCGTAAAGGGGTTCCTCCCTCAACGGTTGTAAAAGTTGCTTCAATATGGCTAACATCAATTTCATTTAAATTTTCAACAAAATTAATAATATCACCTAACTCTTGTTTGAGGTTCTCTTTTTTACTATCATCAATCTCTAAACTTGAGAGTTTCGCTAACTTATCAATTAAAGCGTTATCAACTTCCATTATTATTTTCCTTTTTAAGATTACATTTTATATATTCATTGACTTCTTTAGTATAGTTTTTTAACCAAAAATTTACAACTGTTCCTTTTAGAGGCGTAGCATCGCCTTGAACCCCGTAAATAAAAACAGAGAATGTAAAATATTCGCCATTATATCTAAAAAGAGTTTGCTCTGGGGTTAACTGCATAGAATAACCATCTTCAATAAAATCAAGCCAGAAGTTTTCAAAGTCATCATTAATACTATTGGCAATATCTTCATCTTTAAAGCGGTAGATTTCAGCGCGTGAAATATTGAGTTCATCAATAACTTTATTTTTAGTGGTATATTTCCATACTCCCGTTTTTAACGGATAAAGATAATCTCCTTGTTGTACAAATGACTCTTTTTTTATATAGATATTTTTTTTCTTGATAAATTCTCTTTTGTCAAAGATACTTTTATTTGAGAAAATAATCTCTGTTGGTAAGTGTTCCTTAAGAAATTCAATTAAGTATTCTGGTGCTTTATAGAACCTATCAGGCTTAAAATAGGGGCTACACTCCTGCGCGTAAACTATTTGAAGGAGTAAAAGCAGCGTTAAAATTTTCTTAATCATCAATTGCCTTAAATATTTTTAGTAAGTGTAGAGGAAAACACTTAATAAATTGCTAAAAGCGTATAATTAGATAATAATTACAGTTATAAAGTGAAAAAACGGCAGATATTTGACTAAAATAATTTTAAAAATTTATCGAAAATGTTTAAAAAATAACAATTATTTATTATTCTGTGTGCGCGATAAAATGGCTAATTTGTGGCCTATAGTATTGATTATTAAAAATTATTTATTAAAAAATACTTGACAAATAATTTTTTCTATGTCATAATTTCAGTATAAAATTTCAAAAGGAGACATCATGTTAGATTTCTTAAAAAGACGGTTAGCGAACGAAGAAGGTGCGATGGATAAAATCCTAGTTACATTACTTTTAGTTGTAGTTGG
>CAZIES010000111.1:7379-8509 GCA_964538295.1 uncultured Arcobacter sp.
GGAAGTGAAGTTCTACAAAACAATAATATAAATTACACTTGGAGAGACTCTGATAGTGATGGGAATCCTGATAGTGTCACTTCTGAAATTAATAATTATCAACAATCAAATTTTTGGTACAAACTTTTAGGTTTAGATGGATTTACTATTAATAATATTAACCATACCTCAGATGTGAATATTGAGGATGCAACTTTTAGTGTAACCATGCGATTTGGTGGTTCAAATGCAGGTTATTTTAATATGATTGGAACCTACGAGGTTGATGATGATGGTTGTATTCACTCACCTAGACTTTGGCTTGATGATAAGCGTCTTTATGAAGTTGGAGATGAATTAGGGACAATTCAAATGCCTCAAAGTCGTATGTTTATTGTGGCTGATGGTTTTTCTCAATTTGGAAATAAAACAGCAACGGTTAATAGTGATATTACTATTGAAGGGTGTAACCCTCCAAATGCTGAATTTCCACAAGCTTTTCCAACGGTAACGATTGATGGACAAACTAATCAATCACCTACGTATTTTCAAGATACAGAGTACAACAGTGATAATGGATATGAGCACATGCAAATTATCCCAAAAAGTGAACATGATTTATATGTAGATTATATAGATGGTAATATTGATGGTGATACACACACTTATGAAGAGTGGGTAGCGTATGCGCAAGCAAATAATATTAACTATTTAACTGATGAAAACCATGAATATATTTTTGCAATGGAAGATTTACCAAATGGTGGAGATAAAGATTTCAATGATATTTTGTTAGACACTACAATGATAGGAATACCTGCGACACTGGATACAAATAGTGTAAGTAGTGATGGTATTGTCACTGCTAGTTGTAGTGAAGTTGTTGAAGAACCAATTTTAAATCTTAATGTTAGAGATCATTGTAATGGTATTGGTAATAGTTGTAAACGGTGTTTAAACCGTGGTAATCGATGTGATGAATGGAATGATTTTGTTAATGATCGATGTTCAGGAGAGAGTTCGTGTGTAGATTGTATGTTTTCACAAACAGGCTGTACACAAAGTATATATGATGATTTTTTTAACAATTAAATAGGCGGTGTGTTATGGATTATAATTCATATCAAAAAAGCTCAGACATTCAAAAAGAG
>CAZIES010000112.1:0-8506 GCA_964538295.1 uncultured Arcobacter sp.
TGTACAAGAGAAAAAGTTGATGCCAGCGATATTGGTATGAATGATGTCAAGTTACGAGATATTTTAGGCTATCTTAAAGCCTACCCTACAATAACAACCCTTATTTTTACAGGTGGTTTGTGCAAAAACTCACCAGAGTACTTTTTGCGTCAAGTTTTAAAACAGCATAAAATTACCTATAAGATGATAAGTGATACGCTTCCAAAAGTACACTCTTTTGTCTTTGATAATCGAGAGATTAAAACCATATCCTTAACCTCTCCCTCTAATGCCGCAAACCGCTCTATTGGAGGCAATACTCACTACAAAAAACAAAAAGAGCTAAATCCAAACTATACTACCTTAGATTTTCGTATTGAACAGTATAAAAAAGTTTTTCAAGGTGAACTTTAAAAAAGAGATAAAAAAAGGGCTGTTAAAAAACAACCCTTTTTAATGTAGCATAAACCTTATGCATATATTTTTAACAAGAAGGAACATTTCCACTATCAAGTGCATAATTGTACAAAAAGTCATACACATGCGGATAGTATTTCTCTTTTAATGGTTTAGAGTTTGGACAAATTGTTTTAATCTCCGCAGGTAGATTCCCTGCTTCAAAAATAGTTTTCCAATCAGCTTGTGTATGTTTTTTAGCTAACTCTGCCCCATTAAAACCACAATCTTTTTTCAATTTTTTAATAATAATCTTTTGCCCTTTTTTTTCATCTGCTTGTGCACTAACACTAACAAATAAAACTAAAGAAGCAACCATTATTAGTTTTAAAAGCTTCATCATCGCATACTCCTTAATCTAATGGTTCATTGGCTTCAATAGTACATTTTTGACCTTTACAACTAATATTTGCATCAAAATAATACACATTTGAGATATCTAATTTAGCCTCTTTTAGTTTTGTCCAAGCCTCTAATGCTCTTGCGCCACTGGCACAATTAAATACAATCATTTTATCTTTTGGTAACTTCGCCATTAAATCTTTTGCTTTTAAAGGTTCAGCATACACATTAATTGCATTGGGTAAGTGCCCAGTCTTAAAATCTTCTGGTGGAAAAACATCTACAATTTGTACATTTGCTGGAACTTGATTGGTTTCAATCATTTTTTTAAAAGTTTCTCCATCGACTGTTCCCTCATCAGCACCTAACTTTACGCCATTTTTCATACCAGCTTTTTTAGCAACAGCTTTTGCAGGTGCTTTTTTACCTGCACTTCCTGTTGTTGCCATACCATCTTTTTTCCATTTTGGAAGACCTCCTGCATAAACAACCACATTAGTATATCCCATACTCAACATCTTCTTAGCCACTTTATGTGATTTCCCACAGTGGTATCCTCCACAAAATGTAATCACTTTAATATTTTTATCAGCAGGAAATTTACCAACTAATTTATCTACTTGGGTATCAGGAATAGCAATTGCACCAGGGATTGTTGATTGAAGATACTTTTTGTATGGTCGCGCATCAATAATCACTGCATTGTTTTTCTTCTGTGCTGATTTTACAATAGGCGTGTCAACCTCAGAATAGGTTTTTTTCTTCCACTCTGGCTCACCTGCTTGATAAAGCTTTACATTAGTAAACCCTTTTTTCTTAAGCATGTTTGCAGTTTTTGGACTTTTTCCACATTTCCAACCACCACAAAAAACAATAACCTCTTTGTTTTTAGGTACATCTTTTATTTGTGGAAAGTATTTATCAAACTCTGTATCAGGAATACTAATACTACTTGGGATTGTTCCTGTCATATACTTTTTATTAGGTCGGGCATCAATTAAAAGTGCTTTAGCCCCTTTTCTTGTACCCTTTCCTATTGCTTTTTTTGTATATTTATAATCAACCACTTCTAACTTATACTTATTAATAAGTTTTTGTACCTTTGGACTTGGTTTTGTAAGAACTTCTCCTGGTTTCATTTCCGAAGCAATGGCACTTGAAATAAGCGCTAAAACCAATACAACTGAATAAAATAATTTCGTTTTCATCATATCTCCTTTTTTATCTATTTTTATTAACTATTATGCTCGTCCTGATAACATTCCATACTGTGTCATTGGTTTTAAAATGTATGCTTTTAATAACCACCAAATATACCGCTCTTGGGTTGGATCAAGGGGAAAAGATGGTGTTGGTTTCATTGACCAATCAAACTCTGCAAGCATCACTGTACCAATACTTGTAATAATTGGACAAACCGTATACCCATCAAATTTTGCTTTCATTTGCTCGTTTTCAATAAGTGCAACTAGATTCTCACAGACTACTTTGTACTGTTTTCGTACTGTTCCACCTGTTTTTCCTAAAGGCACAGCAGCAATGTCCCCTAAGGAGAAAATATTTTTATATTTAACATGCTGTAAACTCTCTTTATTAACAGGAACCCACCCTTTCCCTGAACCAATTTTTGATTTTCCAATCTCATCAGGTGCTTTTGCAGGTGGTACAATATGTAAGAAATCAAAAGGCACTTCGACATTTTTACTCTTTTTAACCATATCATACTCTTCTAAATCAGGGTCATACTCCCCTTTTTCTTCCCAGTGGTGATTAAATATTGCTATTTTTGATTGTAAATCAACTGCTTCTAAATTATGAGCAAAGTTCCATTTAAAGTTCCGTTTTTTAAACTGATCTTCAATGGCTTTGGCATACTCTTTAACTCCAAAGAGTTTTCCACTATTTGGATAAAAGGTCATGTTAACATTATTTCGCACCTCTTCTCCTGCTTCATTGAGTCGTGCATCCATAAGATACATAATCTTTTTGGGTGCTCCCCCACATTTAATAGCTGTATTTGGATGTGAAAAAACCGCTTCAAGTTTTTGTCCTTTTTTGGCTTGTGCAATGATACGTTGCATGTTCTCCCACGCGAGTACTGCACCATCTACATTATAGATACTGCTTGCACCACTTTTACCAAAAAACTCCGTCATCGCTTTGCCATCATCCAGAGTATAGATTTCACCTAAAGGCTCCAGTCCTTTAATTTTTCCAAAATCAAAGACTAAACCAGCAGCCACAACCATATAATCATAACTTAACTCTTGTCCACTCTCTAGGGTTACCTTGTTATTATCAGGGTCAAACTCTACAGCTCTATCATAAATCATATCCACGCCATTAGGTATAAAATCATCAGTGTTATACATCACATCTGCTTTAGTGTAAAGCCCAGCACCTATAAACGTATTACCAGGTTGATAAGAGACTGATTTTTTATTGGGTTCAACAACAGTAATTGTTGCATTTGTTAGCATACGTCGTAAACGTGCTGCTGTTGAAATACCAGCTAAACCGCCACCTATTATAAGTATATTGACATTTTTATCACTTGCATGTAGTTTGATTGATGCTTCAAGTTCTGTAGTATTTCCAAGTAGAAATGAACTCGTACCAAGTCCCATGACTTTTAACGCATCTCGTCGTGATAAACCTTGTTTTTGTAGTTCCTCATCAAATTTTTTTAGATTCTTTAACATTTCAGTGTTCATCTTAGCCTCCTTTAATTAAGACAAATAGTGAACGACTATTCATATATTAAAATTATAATATTATTTTATAAGAAAAAGCAAGAAAAAAATACCATAAATTCGACTTTTTTCGAATTATTTTATGGGCTAATAATTAATATAATTGCATGTTATTAAAATAGATTATTCTTGTAATAAATACTAAATTTTGATAGGTATTGTTGACTATATTATATAAGTATAATAAAGACTTATTTATTTTGAATTGAGTTGATCTAAAAAAACTTTTGTCTCTATCTCCATTTAAATACTATTTTATACCCAATTAACTAAACGATGTTTTTAACCTAGATTTATAAAAAAACTGTTATTATTTAGATAGCTTAATCTTAAACAAGGATTATCCCTATGAGATATGAAGTTAAAATCGACTCTATTTTAGACCCTATCGTAGAAAGATTAAAAGAGTATTTAGAAAAAGATATGCAAATTCCTCTTCTTGAAGATAATATCAAAACAATTGATGTTGATGGAATAATCTTAAAAAAAATGACTGCTATGCTTGGTATAGGTGGAGATATCCAAGCCATGGTCTCCTTTGGATATGATGATATACTTTTAGATGTCCTTATGGATGCATTTTTATATGGGGAAAAGGTTGAAGATACTGAACTTGTCAAGGTTCAAGAGAGTTTATGTTGTGAAATTGCAAATATTATTGTTGGAAATGCCATCAATACAAAAGGCAGCAAATTACTCACTAGCATAACCCCACCTATTTTAATTCATGATGCTAAGTCTTTGGCAAAAGATAAAAATGCTACAATTAAAGTAGCTCTAATTAAGACAAAATATGGAGATATCCAAGTTACTATTGTCTTTCCTAAAAAGATGTTTATAAAAAGTTAAATTTTAAGGAGTTATAAAATGCTAAATGTTTTTATTGTTGATGATGCTCTCGTTATAAGAAAAAACCTAACAAGGTTTTTTACAAACTTGGGTCATACCGTTGTAGGTGAAGCACAAAATGGAAATGAAGCGCTAGAAAAGTGTGAAAAAATTGAAAATATTGATTTAATTACAATGGATATTGCAATGCCAGGTATGGATGGAATAGAGACAACAGGTCTAATGAAAGAGATTCAACCTGATGCAACAATAGTAATGATTACATCTTATGGACATGAAGAGTATGTGGCAGAAGCTTTAAAAGCTGGTGCTAGAAGTTTTGTTTTAAAACCAATTACAGAAGAGAAACTAGAAGCGACTATAAAAGAGCTATTCCCTGAATAATTTGTAGTATCACGTTCAACTATTTCTTATCCAATCTTTTAGTAAAACTTGCTGTAGTAAGCTAAAAGAGCTCTTAACCTTTATTCCTTGATATAAAAGATTAAATTAAAAAAAAACTATGTTAAGATAAGCTATAGTTGAAGCGTACATAAAAGGCATCTAATGTTTAATGTAAGTATAAAAACAAAACTTCTAGTAATGGTTTTAATTCCATTAACCGGTATGTTTATTACTGTCTCTTACTTAGTATATGAAAAACAACAAAAAGTTCAAGATGTGCTAAAAGTAGATGACTATTTCTCTGTTTCAAAAAATATTATAATATTAGCAGATGCACTACAAAAAGAGAGATACCACTCTTTGAAATATATCTTATCCAATACAAAACAACAAAGCTTATCAAACCCAAGAATTCAAACTGATACTATTTTAAAAAAGAGTATTCCTTTACTAGAAAAGAGTGCGTCAAAATCCTTTAATCTCTCTACACTCAAAAAAACCAGAGCATTAATTGATGATTCAAAAACAGATGATAAGACACTAGAGTTAACTGAAAAAAACTATAACACAATAATTAACTTCTTATATGATGATATTATTTCAGCACTCTCAACTATAAGTCAAAACAAAAATATTTCACAAACCAATAGAGTATTACTTCTTATCCTAAAAATTAAAGAGAAATCCTCAATTGAACATTTTTTATTGGAAAAAATGTTTTATAACAACAAAGTTACCGCTTCAGATTTTAAAAAGTTTGGTTTTTTATTAAATGACCAAAACAGTAATTTAAAATATCTTAAAGAGATAGTAAGCAAAGAACAAAAAAGCTCTCTTGAAAAAATAGAGAAAAGTAGATCCTATCAAGAGGTCAATCAAATAAGAGAGATTATTTTTAGCAAAGTTCAAAAAAATGCACTTCTCTCAAAAATAAAAGAGGAGATTGGATTTGGAGGATTAGTTCATCTTTTTAAAAACTATCTGCTAAGATCAAAACCAACGTATTTAGAACTATTTAATGAAAAATATGAGCTATTTCTTGAATACCTTGAAGAGTACTCACAAAATGACTTTATAACAGAAGATGAAGAAGAGTTACTTGATATTATTGAATCTACTTTTTCTCAATATAAAATTGCAATTGATACCTTGCAAAATAGTATCAATATGTTTGATTCTATTCAACAAGCAGATGAGTACGTTAGGATTGATGATACGGAAGCAATTAAAGCCATTCAAAAATTATCAACAACTATTCAAGGAATAGAAGCAGAAAAATGGAGTGAAATCTCTAAAAATAAAATAGATGAAATTCAACGCTTTGAAAAATCTCTTTTGCAAAATATGCATACGATTATCAATGAGGAGCATCAAGCACATAAAAATCTTTTTTGGTTCTTTTTAATTTTATCCGCATTAACCCTATTAACAACTATTGCAATTACAATAGCCACAACAAAAAATATTATTAAAGATATTATGAACTTCCAACAGGGAATTTTATCGTTCTTTAGCTACTTAAATAAGGAGAAAGAGGATATTGAGTATCTCAATACTGATGCAAGTGATGAAATAGCCGATATGTCTTTAGTTGTAAATCAAAATATCAAAAATACCAAAAAAGCAATTGTTCAAGATAATTTACTCATAGATGATATGACATACGTTGCTGAAAAAATATCATTAGGGCATTTTAATCAACGTGTAGAGGCAAATGCAAATAATGAAGAACTTAATATTTTAAAAGATTTAGTAAATACTATGGTTGAAGCAATTAGTCAAAATATTGATAAATCTTTAGTTGTCTTGCAAAGCTATGAGAAACAAGATTATAAGCAAAAACTACTTTTAGACTGTTCCATTGATGGTCATATGAAAAAAATATTTCTAGGGGTCAACTCCTTAGGAGACAACCTTAATACCATATCCATAGAGAACCAACACTATATACAAAGTATCAATGAACTCAATGATAATCTAGAGAAAAAAGTAAAACAACGAACGCGAATACTTAATCTTAAATCAAAAAAAGTCACAGATTTACTTAATAATACAGGGGAAGGGTTTTTATCATTTGGATTAAACTTTTATGTTGAAAACGAGTATTCAATCGAATGTGAAAATATTTTTGGAACCCCACTGAATGATAAAAATATTTTAGACCTATTATGGGGTGAGAATATAAAGAAAAAAGAGTTCTTTGCCTCAATCTTAAAAGATGCAGCAGAGACTGAAGATAAAGTTCTAAGAAAATCCTATTTATCTTTACTGGACAAAGAGATTACTATAAATAATAAAACTATAAAAGTGGACTACAAGCTTTTAGATAATCAATTTTATAGTCTACCTGAAGAGAAACATTATATGTTAATTCTTGTTAATATCACCGAACAAAAACTACTGGAAGAAAAAATAAAAAAAGAGCAACAACTCTTAAAGATGGTTGTATCTGTCGTAAGTGATACCATGCAGTTTTATGATATCTGTGACGACTTTGAAGTTTTTTGTAGTACTAACAAAACCCTTGTTCATCTTGGCAATACACCACTTAATAATTTAAACATTCTTTATAGGCAAATTCATACATTTAAAGGTCTTTTCTCTCAACTGTTTATGACAAATACCGTAGAAAAGCTTCACAGCTTTGAAGAAATCATTTCAGACTTTATAAAAAAACCCACTACAAATGAAGACATTTTAGAGCTTTTATCACAACACAATTTGCAACAATACATCAAACAAGACATGGAGTTATTAAAAGAGATTTTAGGGGAAAGTTTCGTAAACCAAAAATCTATTATAAAAATAGACAAATCATCTATTACCACCTTAGAAAATAAGATAACTAATTACTGTAAGCTCGATAAAGAGCACGCTGATTATTATGAAGATATTCTCTTAGAGATTGAAAAAATAAAAAGTATCTCAGTAAAAAAAGCCTTATCCTCCTATCCTAAACTTAGTATGCAGTTCGCACGCAAACTTCATAAAGAGATCTATAAATTTGAGATTCTTGGAGAAAACATCATACGACCCAATAACTTCAAACCATTTTTTAAATCATTAGTTCATGTATTTAGAAATTGTATTGACCATGGAATTGAAACCCCAGAAACAAGAGAGTCTTTAAATAAAGACCCAATAGGTACCATACACTGTAGTTTTAAAATAGAAGAAAAAAAACTCTTAATTACAATTTCTGATGATGGTGCAGGGATTGATACAGAAGTCATTACCCAAAAATATATTGATGAAGGATTAGGAACTAAAGAAGAGATTGAGAAGATGACAAACACAGAACGAACAAATCTTATTTTTCATGATGCATTTAGTATCAAAGATACATCAACAGAGCTTTCAGGTCGAGGTATAGGAATGGCTAGTGTTAAGGATGAATTAGAAAAAATAGCAGGAAATTACGAAATCTCTACAGAAATAAACAAAGGAACAACCTTCACTTTTATCTTACCATTTAGAAGAAGAGAGTTACGAATACGAACAAATGAGTTAGCAAAAGGTAATATTTAACTAAACGACATATCGAAATAGTTTTAAATCTCTACGTTTTAATTTTATTAAGATTCGATAGTTAGTACTATCTAAGATAAGCCATTGCGTTATTTTTGTTGGCTTATAAACTACAACCATATGTTTTTTACCCTTAAATAAGGTCAAAAAGAGGGAAAGGTTCTCTTTTTTAATACCTAACTCAAGTAAAGTTGTATATTTTGCAATTGCATAAT
>CAZIES010000113.1:0-8369 GCA_964538295.1 uncultured Arcobacter sp.
CCTGATTTTGGACCGTGAGCTCCAATAACAAGTGATTGTTCAATATCAGCAGTTTTAGAAGGTCCTGAAATAAAGGTTCCAAAACCAGTTTGTTCAAAGTTTATATTTTCATAGGCTTCATGCATGTTGTTTAATATTTTACTTTTTTGAACAACAATAACAATATTTTGTGCAATAAAATAAAGCGCTCGATGACGATTTTTCTCATTTTTCATCCAGACTGCACCGTTTTCTGCAACGGCAAATTGGCCCTCTACAATTGCTAAATCAATATTACGTAGGTCATGAACATCCTCTTCTTCATTTGGTTCAAAGTTTCCAAGAGTGCATCCTTCAACATTTGAGGCAATAACCTCTTCATCTGAATAAAGGGATTTTATGGTTACATCAAGTTCTTCTTTACTACAGCATAAGGCTTCCCCTCCAACACTGGCAATCATTTTTGAAAATTGTTCAAACTTATTTTCATAAACAATACCGTAGTTATCGTACTCTGGCAACTCTTTTGGAGCAACACAATTACTGTTTTTGATTTTATTTAAGATAGTACTTCTAGAGCTCATTAGCAACTCCTTTTTGATATAACTCTTTAAATGAGTTTTTTGGAAATTTTGGAAGATCCCGCTCTTTCCCCCACACATTGAATTTGTTGTAAAGTAATGCTTTTGGTAAAATGGGAACAACTTTTCGTGCAATTTTTCCAAGAAGTGTAAACAGCATTGGTTGCTGCATTAACCATGAAGCTATTTTCATTGAAAAAGTTTTCTTTTTAGAAAGCAACCCTTGGGTATCTAAATCTTGTCTATGAGTATACAGTTGTGAATCTAAATCAATTTTTGCAGGACATACATTGGTACACGAACCACATAAAGTACAAGCAAAAGAAAGCGTTTTATTCTCTTTTGGCGCTCTAAATGTTCCTAGTGTTGAACCAATAGGTCCAGGAATAACATACCCATAAGAGTGTCCACCACTACGTCTGTAAACTGGACAGGTATTCATACAGGCACCACACCGAATACAGTTTAGTGCTTGTTGGTAATCTTTGCTAGCTAAAAATGGAGTTCGTTTATTATCAACGATAACAATATGCATTTCACCACCTTCAGCTGGTCCATGAAAATGTGACGTATATGAGGTAATTGGTTGCCCCGTTGCACTTCTTGCAAGTAGTCGCGTAAAGACACTTAGGTGTTCAAGTTTAGGTATGACTTTTTCTAATCCCATTGAAGCAATATGTAGTTTTGGAACACTTGCTCCCATATCTGCATTTCCTTCGTTAGTACAGACAACAACTCCACCAGTTTCGGCAATGGCAAAATTAACACCTGTTAACCCAGCATCCGCTGTTAAGAAGTCTTCTCTAAGACTTGCTCTTGCAGCTCTTGTTAAATAAGTAGGGTCATCGTTTCCTTTTTCAGTACCTAGTTTTTCATGGAAAGTATCTGATACATCCATTTTCTTTAAGTGAATCGCAGGAAGTACAATATGTGAAGGGGGTTCGTTTCTTAGTTGAACAATACGCTCACCTAAATCTGTATCAATAACTTCAATTCCCCGATCTTCTAAATAAGGATTTAAATGACACTCTTCTGTTAACATTGATTTTGATTTAACAAGTTTTTTTACATTGTGCTTTTGTAAGATAGAGTGAACAATTTCATTATGTTCTTTTGCATCACTTGCCCAGTGAACAATAATTCCTTTGGCTTTAGCATTCTTTTCGAACTCTTCTAAATAGTAGTCAAGTTTACTCATAGTATGGGTTTTAATATCGCTGGCGTTAGCACGAAGTTGTTCCCACTCAGGAAGAGATTTGGATGCTAGATCTCTTTTTTCTCTTACAAACCAAAGTGCTTTGTCATGCCAGTGCATTCGGCTCTGATTGGCTACAAATTCGGCTGCTTTTTGTGGATGACTCATGATACTGCCTCCCCTGCTAAGATTTGTACAATGTGCATTATTTTAATTGGCTCATTGTTTCGATTGATAATACCTTCCATATGCATAAGACAGGACATATCAACACCCGTCATGATTTGTGCTCCTGAATCAAGATGGTCTTTGACTCTATCTTTTCCCATGGCCGCAGAAATAGCATCTTCAGTGACACTAAATGTACCACCAAAACCACAACATTCATCTTCACGTTTTAGTTGAACAAGCTCAATACCATCAACTTTTGATAAAAGGTTTTTTAGTTTTGAGTTGTAAGGGATATTTAGCTCACTTGGAGTGGCTAAATGTAGACCTCTATGGGCATGACAGGAGTTATGAAGCCCTACTTTATAAGGGAAAGTTACATTAAATGTTTCAACCTTAATAATATCATGTAGAAATTCACATACTTCATAAATTGAGGTTTTAACTTTGTTATAACCTGGGTCATCATCAAAAAATGGTGCATAATGATCTTTTACCATCGTTACACAAGAACCACTAGGGGCTACAATATAATCAAATTCTTTAAAAATATCCACAAACTGGTGGGCTAAGGCTTTAACATCTTTAGAACAACCTGAGTTTGCCATTGGTTGGCCACAACAGGTTTGGCTCATTGGGTACTCTACATCAAGATTTAAGTTTTTTAAAACCTTTAGCGTGCTTACACAGGCTTCAGGGTATAGCTCATTCATGAAACAGGGAATAAATAGTCCTACTTTCATATTTCCTCCTAGTCTACCATACGGCATTCTTTTCATTTATTTTTTTCTTATTTAAATTTTAATCTTTTCATATAAGATAAACATGATAATTCTTCATAATTAGTTATCTATTTTTAATATTTTTTTTATCTATTTTTAATATAATAAAGGAAAAATGCAGAAAAAAACAACTCAAAATAGACATACTCAAATAGCAAACTACACCATGAACTATATCTATAACTATATAGATACGGACATCAATATTGATGAGCTAGCAGGTAAGTTTGACATCAGTCGAGTATACTTTCAAAAACTATTTAAAGAACAAATAGGAAAAAATATCTATGAAGCAATCAAAGATATTAGGTTATATAAAGCTTCCAATTTATTACTTACTAATAAATCCTCTACCGTTAAAGAAATCGCCAATATGTGTGGTTACTCTTCTCAACCCTCTTTTATTAGAGCCTTTAAACTAAGATTTAATCAAACCCCAAAAGAGTGGAGAAATGGAGGTCATAAAAATTATTCTAATGCTATCTTAAAAAATATTGATATTAATTTTGATAAACATGAACATTTTTTACAAATTGATCCAAAAATCGTAAACCTAGAACCAATGAAAATTTATTATTTGCGAAACAGAGGTTATAGTCAAGATAGTTTGAAAAAAACATGGCAAAAGATTCAAGCTTGGCTTTTAACGAATAACATAACAAAATATAAAGAGTTGGCTTTTTACCATGATAACCCTGTCATTACTCCCGCAGATGATTGTGTCTATGTGGCAGCAGTTTTCGTGGAAGAAGAAGTGGACCTATCTGATACTAATTTACCTTACTTTAAAATTGCAGGAGGTTTATATGCTGCTTTTGAAATTAGTGGAATTCATGGAGACATCTTAAGACTTTTACAGTGGGTATATCATGATTGGCTTCCCGAAAGTGGCTTTGAGACGACAACCAACCCTGCACATACCGTATTAAAGCAAAACCATTATACGCATCCAAGTGAAAGGTTTCAAGCAACGTTGTATCTTCCCATACAATATGTTTAATAATTAAATAGTAATCTATTTTTCCATGAAAATAGTCATATCATTATACAAGTAGTTGTGGGTTGTTGTTACTTCTTGTGAGAGTGTTTGACAAAACTTTACGACTTCCTCTTTATTTATAGGAGTAAAACTATCTTCTATGAGGAAATTAAAGGCAAAACCTTTTGTGCATTGTTTATAGCAATTTTCAATAAAAATAAAAAACTCTCTTTTATTGAGAATATTGAGTGCCCCTGAACAAACGTAGTAATCAGCATAGTAGAGTTTATCTTCAAGGACATTTTTACAATAAAAGAGTTCATTAGGAAAACGTTTTTGTGAAATTTCAATCATTTTTTTTTCACAATCAATACCTACATAAGTTTTAGGCAATAAGTTATTAATTTTTAAGTAGTGGTAATACTCTGCAAAACCGCATCCTACATCAAGAATAGTAAGTGTTGGAATCTGTTCTTTTATGAAATGGGTGAGCACTTCAAAGCGTTTATATTGATTATATTGTGAGTTCCAATGTACCCCTTTTGAGGAAACTCCATATTTTTCAATAGATTTTTTATAAAACTGATGATTATCGCTGTACTGCATTATTTCTTAATTTGTTCAATCTTTACGTTATTATCTTCAATAAAGGTAGAAACAACCTCAGAGTTGGTATGTTCGTAGGCTTTATCATACACAATTCGTGTGATTCCTGCAGCGATTAAGTTTTTTGAACACTCACTACAAGGTTCTAAGGTGACATAAATTGTGGCATTTTCTATTGAAATACCTTTTCTTGCTGCCCAAATGATTGCATTCATCTCTGCATGAATTTCATAGGTTTTTGACCAATCATGATGTGCTTTTGTATACTCTCCATCCCAATGAGTACTGCAGTTAGTATAGCCCGCTGGTGTTCCATTGTATCCTGTGGATAAAATACGTCCATCTTTAACAATAACTGCGCCCACTTGTTTTGATACACATTTTGATGCGCTGGCTATCTCTTTTGCAATATTAATAAAGCTTTGATCACTAATCATGGAATCTCCTAAATAATTTAAAACAATATTTCTAAAAAGTTCAATTTTTTGCCGATTTTTGTCAAAAAATGGTTGAAAATGTACAAATTATGTCGAATTTTGCTCAAAAAATGCAAAAATTGCCTAAAACTGTTTTATTGGATTATAATAAAATTTGTTGTATTATATCGAAAATTTGACAAAAAAGGCTAAGAATGGATTTTAAAGAAATTAAAGAATTAATTAGAGTTTTTGATAAAAGTGAACTAAATAAACTTAAAGTTAAAGAAGGTGAATTTGAAGTTGCAATGCAAAAAGGTTTTGAAGGTAATACTGTTGTAACAACTTCTGCACCAGTGGCTGCACCTGCTCCTGTATCACAGGCTGCTACTCCAGCACCAGTTGCTGCACCAGTGGCTGAAGCTGCTGCACCAGCACCAGTAAGTGGTGATACAATTGACTCTCCTATGGTAGGAACATTTTATGCTTCACCATCTCCTGAAGCACCTGCATTTGTAAAAGCGGGCGATACAGTTAAAAAAGGTCAAACTTTATGTATCTTAGAAGCGATGAAAATTATGAATGAGGTTGAAGCAGAATTTGATTGTAAAATTGTTGACGTACTTGTGAATGATTCTGACCCAGTTGAATATGATATGCCACTATTCGCAATTGAAAAACTGTAAGAAGTACCTATGGCTGAAATCAAAAAAATCTTAATAGCTAACAGGGGTGAAATTGTTCAGCGTGCTGTTAGAACTATTAGAGAAATGGGTAAAAAATCAGTAGCAGTTTATTCTGCTGGTGATAAAAATGCTTCGTATTTAAAACATGCAGATGAAGCAGTATGTATTGGTGGACCAAAGTCAGCTGATTCGTATTTAAGTATTCCAGCAATTATCACAGCAGCAGAAATGACAGGGTGTGATGCAATTTTCCCAGGGTATGGGTTTTTATCTGAAAATCAAGATTTTGTAGAGATTTGTCGATTACATAACATTAAATTCATTGGACCTTCTGTTGAAGTTATGGATAAAATGGCAGATAAATCACAAGCAAAAGATGAAATGATTAAAGCAGGTGTTCCTGTTGTTCCTGGATCTGATGGGGCGGTACATACAGTTGAAGATGGTCGAAGAATTGCTGCTGAGATTGGTTATCCAATTATGGCAAAAGCTAGTGCAGGTGGTGGAGGTCGTGGTATGCGACTTATCAATGATGAATCTGAGTTTGACCAACTCTTTATGGCAGCCTCTTCTGAAGCATTAGCAGCTTTTGGTGATGGAACAATGTACCTAGAGCGATTTATCAATAACCCACGACACATTGAGGTTCAAGTTATTGGAGATTCTCATGGTAATGCAATTCATATTGGTGAACGAGATTGTTCATTACAGCGACGACACCAAAAAGTGATTGAAGAGTCACCCGCAATTTTATTAAATGATGAAACACGAAAACACCTACATGATGTTGCAGTAAAAGCAACAAAATATTTAGAGTATGAAGGTGCAGGAACATTTGAATTCTTAGCTGATGATAAACAAAATATTTATTTCATGGAGATGAATACACGACTTCAAGTTGAGCATCCAGTTTCAGAGATGGTTTCTGGTCTTGATATTATTGAGTGGATGATTAAAGTAGCTGAAGGTGAAGAGTTACCTCCTCAAGAAGCGATTAAATTTAGAGGACATGCTATTGAAGTAAGAATCACTGCAGAAGATTCGAATACCTTTTTACCATGTCCTGGAAAAGTAAAACAGTGGTTTGTACCAGGTGGACGTAATGTAAGAGTTGATTCTCACGTCTATGCAGGCTATGTAGTACCTCCATATTATGATTCAATGATTGGTAAACTAATTGTTTGGGGTCGAGATCGAGAAAAAGCGATTAATATTATGAAACGAGCATTGAATGAGTTTGAAGTTGAAGGGATTAAAACAACGATTCCTTTCCACCAAAAAATGATGGAAAATGCTGATTTTATTTCAAATAATTATGATACAAAATACTTAGAAGGTTATAAAAGTCTTGATGACCTTTAAGCGTTAGGGCAAATCTTGCCCTAACAGCTACTATAAATACTAAAGCTTATATTTATCTTAATTTAGATATAATCCGCCAACTTATACACAATTATATACCTAAGTTTACCTATAAATAGGGATTTTAAAGCTATTTACAAATTAAATCATTTGCAGATACTCTACATTTTTACTTTTTGAAGTTAGAAATTAAGTTATATATAAGTGTATAAAAAAGAACTAAAAGTAAATTTTAGTCAATATACTTAAGGAAAAAAATGACTTTTCAAGATTTTAATTTAAAAAGTAGCTTACAAAAAGCAATTGACCATGCAGGTTTTAAAGAACCAAGTCCAATTCAAAGAGATGCAATTCCTGTTGTTTTAACGGGACGTGATATTGTTGGTCAAGCACATACAGGTACTGGTAAAACTGCTGCCTTTGGACTTCCTGTTATTAACATGATGAAGTGCAATAAAAAAGTAGAAGCAGTAGTAATTGTACCTACAAGAGAACTTGCTATGCAAGTTTCTGACGAACTTTTTCGTTTTGGTAAACATTTAGATATTAACACGGCAACTGTTTATGGTGGTCAATCTTATACACGACAGTTAAAGCATATTGAAAATGCTGGAATCATTGTGGCTACACCAGGACGATTCCTCGATCTTTTAAAAGGTGGAAAAATTAAAATCAAACCATCTTTTGTTGTTTTAGATGAAGCAGATGAGATGCTTGATATGGGATTTCTTGATGATATTAAAGAGATTTTTACCTATATGCCAGATAAACGTCAAACACTATTATTCTCTGCAACAATGCCTCCAGCAATTAAAAATCTTGCAAAAAATATTTTAGATAACCCAGAGTTTATAACAATTACAAAAAGTGAAATTACAAATTCTAAAATTACACAAACCTATTATGTAGTTGATGAGTATGAAAGAGACGATGCTCTTATTCGATTATATGATTATAAAAACCCTGATAAATCAATTATCTTCTGTCGAACAAAAAAAGAGGTTGATAGATTATCAACATTTTTAGTTTCTCAAGGTTTTAGTGCAAAAGGTCTTCATGGCGATATGGAGCAGCGTCAACGAGAAGAGGCTATTAATGCCTTTAAAAAAGGTAAGCTTGAAGTGTTAATTGCAACGGACGTTGCAGCACGAGGTTTAGATGTTAATGACGTATCTCATGTATTTAATTATCATTTGCCTTTTGACTCAGAGTCGTATGTTCACAGAATTGGTCGAACTGGACGAGCTGGTAAAGAAGGAATGGCAGTTTCTATTGTAACACCACATGAGTTTAGAATGATTCAAAAAATTCAAAAAGCTACAGGTGGTAAATTAGAAGCAAAAGTTGTTCCAAACATTAAAAAAGTAAAAGAGAAAAAAGTTAATAATCTTTTATCTAAAATTAAAGAGCAAGAGATACATGACAGTGTGTATACTTTAATTGAAGAGTTAAAAGAAGAGTTTGATATTTCAACTATTGCCTTTAAATTAGCTTCAATGATGAGTCAAGACACATATGTAAAAGGAAGTAACTATATCGGTAAATCTGAAAATGACATTACACGATTATTAGATAGACTTTCAAATTCACGAGACGATGACCGAAGAGGTGGTCG
>CAZIES010000114.1:0-8310 GCA_964538295.1 uncultured Arcobacter sp.
ATATTTTTAGTTATACTTTTCTCTTACATTTTTTGAGGGAAGTTTATTGAAGTATATTATTGCTTGTATCTATAATGATGTTGATATTTTAGATGAATTATATAATAAAATTTCACGGATAGTAGATAATGATTATATTATTGAAAGTTATGTTAATGCTGAACAGGCTTTAATAGGATGTTACAATAATATTATTGCAGGTAATGAAATTCTTATTACGTTGATTGGTTCAGACTCTTCTTCTATGAGTGTGGATAACTTTATTGTAGAGCTTTATAAGAACTCACCCCATACTAAAAATATACTTTTTCAAGATGCTATTGATATGGAAGTATTAACGCGTATTATTAATAGTGCTTCGGTTTATCAAATTATTCCAAAAATTTTTAATCGTATTGATTTTGAACTTATTATTCTTGAAGCTATTAAACAAAATGCAGAACAACGACGTCTCAATGAATATCAAAAGGTACTTGAAAGTGCGGTTGATAAACGTACCAAAGAGTTAAATGATATTAATGTAAAACTTAAAGTTTTAGCGACAACTGACTCGTTAACTAACGTAAATAACCGTCGAAGTTTCTTTGAGTCTTGTGGTCCAATGATTAAGTTCTTACGTCGAGAAAAGCGTAGTTTGGCTATTTTGATGATTGATATTGATAGATTTAAACAAATTAATGATAGGTTTGGACACGCAGTAGGGGATGAAGTAATTAAATCCATGGCACAAAAAACACGAGAGATCTTGCGAAAAAGTGATATTTTTGCACGACTTGGTGGTGAAGAGTTTGCTGCTACTTTACCAAATACAACAAAACGTGGTGCTATGACGGTTGCAGAAAATATTCGTAAAGATATTGAAGCACATGCTTTTACAACACTTCAAGGTGAAACTATTAAATATACGGTTAGTATTGGTGTTGCAATGCTGACTTATGATGATGAAGATTTAGAATCTATCTTACATCGTGCTGATTTAGCACTATATGATGCGAAACGTACAGGTCGTAATTGTATTGTATTACAACCGAGTGAATCTATCGAAATCTAACTTTTTTACTACCTTTCAATATTTACTAAAAATCAAGTTCTAAAACAGTAGAATACCTAAAATTTTATAAGGATTATTTAGTGTTAGAGATATTTATTTTTGCGTACTGTTTCTATTTTTTAGTACATATTTATACCTCAGTGATGCAAGTTGGTTTTGTAACAAAAGCAAAAGGTTTGACACCTGTTATTTTAGATGGGAGTAAGTATAAAGAAGCTGCTTCTTATAGTATTGAGAAAGAGAAGATTTCTATTGCTTCAACTCTGTATGATTTTGTTCTATTTTTTATGTGGATTGCTTTTGGATTGGAAATTTTAGATAGTATGATTCAAGTTGAGTCAGCTTGGTTAAAAGCGGTACTTTTTATTGATGGGTTTATTATTATTAATTGGATTTTAGGTTTACCTTTTGAACTGCATAGTACCTTTAAGTTGGATAAAAAGTATGGTTTTTCAAATATGACAGCCTCTTTGTATATCAAAGATACGATTAAAAGTGGAATTTTGTTTTTAATTTTTGGATCAGCAGTAATTGCAGGAATTGCGTTAATTATTGAAACATTTAGTGCGTGGTGGATATGGGGATTTGTTTTTATTTTTGCAGTCATTATTTTAATCAATATGCTTTATCCAGTAATTCGTGATAAGTTTTTTGATAAATTTGAGTCATTAAAAGATAAAGAGCTAGAAGCAAAAATAGAGAGCCTGTTAGATGAAGTAGGATTTAAAAGTTCAGGTGTCTTTAGTGTGGATGCTTCAAAACGAGATAATCGTTTAAATGCTTATTTTGGGGGCTTAGGAAGTACTAAACGGGTAGTGCTTTTTGATACGTTGGTTGAGAAATTAAGCCATAATGAACTCTTAGCTGTTTTAGGACATGAATTAGGACACTTTAAAAATGGTGATATTTTAAAAAATATTGGTATTATGGGTGTGGTGATGTTTGTCTTTTTTGCCATTTTTGGAAATCTTCCAGAAGAGCTATTTTTACAACTTAAGCTGAGCAATGAACCTTATGCGATTATTGCTGTGTTTTTAATGTTTTCACCTATCTTATCATTCTTTTTAATGCCACTTATCTCGCTTATTTCACGACATAATGAGTATGCAGCAGATGAGTTTGGTTCAAACTTGCAAAGTAAAGAGGATTTAGTGAGTGCTTTGCTTAAACTAGCAAATGAGAATAAATCATTTCCTTTATCCCATCCAATTTATATCTTTTTTTACTACTCTCACCCACCATTAGTAGAGCGATTTAAAGAGTTAGGATATGATATTCATGAAACTTCTAATAAAGCGTTAGAAGATGAAGAGATAAAAGAGATTATTAATGAATAATGAACTACTTATCTTAAGTTTAGTCACACTTGGAGCAGTTTTATTAACGTGGATTGTATTAAAACTTATCTATGATAAAAAGATTGCTACTTTACAGTATGAGGCAAAACTTCAAGAGAGTAGTTTAGAAAATGAAATTCTTAATGAAAAAACAGTTAATGAACAACTAAAAAGTGAGCATAAACAAGCTTTAGAAAGTGCAGAAGAGAAGTTTACTTTACAACAACAAGCATGGCTTCAAAGTACAAAACAACTTCAAGAGAAGCATGATGAGGCAGTTATTTCACTTAATCAACAAAATAGTTTAAAACTTCAAAGTCAACAAGAGAGTTTTGCTCAACAAAGTAAAAACTTTGAAGAAAAACTAGCTTTACTTGAAGAATCAAAAAAACAGATGAAGTTAGAGTTTGAATCACTAGCAAACAAACTCTTTGATGAAAATAGTAAAAAATCAAATCTCAATTTAAATCAAGTATTAGCCCCTTTTAAAGAACAGCTCAATCAGTTTGGAAAACGGGTCAATGATATTTATAATGATGAAACAAAACAGCGAAGCTCACTTTTAACAGAAATCAAAAATCTCAAAGATTTAAATGGTCAAATAGCCCAAGATGCAGTCAATCTAACCAATGCTTTAAAAGGTGAGAATAAAACCCAAGGGGATTGGGGAGAGATGATTTTATCGAAAATCTTGGAACAAACAGGCTTAAGAGAAGGCATTGAGTACAGTACTCAAGGCTCATACACCGATGAAAATGGTAAAAGACTTCGTCCTGATGTTATTGTTCATTTGCCACAAGAAAAAGATATTGTAATTGATTCTAAAGTATCTTTGAGTGCGTATTTAAAATATGTAGAGAGTGATGATGAGTTAACAAAAGAGACGGTTAAAAAAGAGTTAATAAAGTCATTGTATACTCATATAAAAGGTTTAAGTGCCAAAAAGTATGAAGATATAGAAGCAGTTAAAACACTTGATTTTGTCTTAATGTTTATTCCTATTGAGGGGGCTTTTATGTTAGCAGCTTCAAGTGATAATAACTTGTTTAAAACAGCTTTTGAGCATAATATTATGCTCGTTTCTCCTTCAACACTTTTTGTAACACTACGAACCATTGAAAATATTTGGCGTTATGAACACCAAAATGAAAATGCTTTACTCATTTCAAAAAAAGCAGCAGACCTATATGATAAGTTTGCCTCTTTTGTTGAAGATATTGAAAATATTGGTACGCATATAACGCGTACTCAAAAGTCTTATGATGCAGCTATAAATAAATTAAGTAGTGGAAAAGGAAATCTTTTACGACGCAGTGAAGAGTTTGTTGAGTTAGGAGTCAAAGCAAAGAAAAAAATTGATAGTGCTAAACTATTAGATAAATAGTTTGAAATGAGATTATAATGGACTTAATGCTTCTTTTTGCCAATAACTTTTTAACTCTTCTTGATGCCATGAGTATTTATGTCATTGTTGGGTTACTTATTGCTGGAATACTTAAACAACTTATTCCTGATGATTTTGTATCTTCTCATTTAGGAACAGATTCAACTGGTTCAGTTATAAAAGCAACTTTGTTTGGGATACCTCTTCCTGTATGTTCATGTTCGGTTATTCCTTTAGCCCAAGGTTTGAAAAAAGAGGGGGCAAGTAAAGGTGCGGTACAAAGCTTCTTAATTTCTACGCCTATTACGGGAGTGGATTCTATTTTAGCAACTTTTTCATTTTTTGGTTTAGTTTTTACTTTCTTTAGATTAGTTAGTTCAGTTATTATTGCTATTATTGTTGGTCTATTACAAAACTTTATTGAAAAAGGGGAAACTATAAGGAAAGAGGAGACTTTAACTCCATCCAATACATTTTCAATGCAAGCACCACAAAATATTTCAACATTTTCACCAGCAAAAACTGTAAAAAAGAGTGAAGATTCAAGCTCTTGTGGATGTGGAACTGCTTCGTGTGATGAGAAAAAAAGATTCTCTTTTATTGCTGCATTAAAATATGGGTATGGTACACTCTTTGCAGATATGGCAAAAGCCTTACTCATTGGTCTTGTTTTAGGGGCACTTTTTACAACTTTTATGCCAAAAGAGTATGCAAAACTTCTTTTTGACAATCAAATCTTAACTTATTTTGTGATTCTTATTTTTGCTATGCCTTTATATACCTGTGCAACAGCATCTTTACCAATAGCAGCGGCACTTATGATGCAAGGTATGAGTGGTGGTGCTGCTTTTGTATTTCTAACTGCTGGTCCTGCTACAAGTGCAGTTACTATGAGTGTGATTTATAAAATGCTTGGACGTACCTCTTTGATTGTATATACAGGCACTATTGCCGTTCTTTCGTTAATTTTTGGGTTTGGGTTTGATACGATTTTTAGTGAGTTACAAATTTTAAATGTTGGTCATCATATGGAGGAAGCTACTTTATACGAATCACTGGCTTCACTTTTAATGCTGATTTTAATTGTCTATCATTTAGTAAAAGATAAGTTAGCTAAGAAAAAAGAGTCTTGTTGTTCCAGTGATACTCAAAGTAGTGAAGAGGGTTCTTCTTGCAGTAGTACAGTAAAGAAAGAGGAGAGTTGTTGTTCAAGTAAAGAGAAAATAGCACCAAGTGGATTTGGTGTGAAGCCAAAAAATGGCGGAGGGTTTTCTTTAAAACCTTAATTTAATTTAATCTTTAAATAGTTATTGGTTTATTAGTTTTATTTTTAATATTTAAATTATTGTGTTATAATACCTTGTTAGAGAAAAGTAGTGTAAATAACATTTAATAAAAATATTAAAAGGTTTATATTATGAAAAAAGCACTCTTTTTATTGATTCTTCTCTTTAGTTTAAATCTTATCTTGCAAGCAAATGAACAAATTTCTAAAAAAGTCTTATTTATCAACTCTTATCATACTGGACTTGCCTGGAGTGATGGTATACATCGTGGTATTGTAGAAACATTGAATAAATCAACATTTCCTATTGAGTTTAAATCCATTGAAATGGATACGAAACGGAATCAAACAGAGGTTTATAAAAAACAAGCAGCCTTAAAAGCAAAAAAAGTAATAGAGAACTTTAATCCTGATATAGTTATTACTTCTGATGATAATGCAGCAAAATATCTTATTGTTCCTTATTTTTATGATAGTTCGTTACCTTTTGTATTTTGTGGTGTTAATGGTTCAGCTTCAAAATATGGGTTTCCTTCAAAGAATGTCACTGGTATGATTGAAGTGCAGTTAGTTCCCCAGCTTATTAATACCCTAAAAGCATATGCTAAGGGAACAAAAGTAGGGTATTTAAAAGGAGAATCTTTTTCTTCACGCAAAGAAGTTATCTACTTTGAAGAAGTTCTTAATCAAACAATTGATAAACGGTTTGCCTCTTCTGTAAAAGAGTGGAAAGAACATTTCTTAGATTTACAAAAACGTGTTGACATATTACTTATTGGTAATGGTGCTGCTATTAAAGGGTGGAATGAAAGTAAACAAGAGGTTGTTGATTTTGTAAAAAATAATACAAAAATACCAGCTGGAAGTTGGGATGCAAGTGCGAGTGACTTGGTTGTACTTACATTTGCAAATAAAGCTGAAGAACAAGGTGAATGGGCAGCAAAAACAGCATTAACTGTTTTAGAAGGTGAAGATATATCAAAAATATCACTTGTAAAAAATAAGAAGGCAAAAGTTTATATTAATGTAACGTTGGGGAAAAAATTAAAGATGGTATTTCCTTTTGAACTTATTGATAACGCAGTTGTGGTGCAATGATGAAAATAAACTCTTTAAGTGTACAACTTTTAAGTGCAATTCTTTTTGTCTTTATCCTTGGGTTAGGAGTACTTTTCTATTTTTCTTATACTAGTTTAAAAGATAAAGTAGATGAGTCTCAACATACTGTCTATACTCAAAAAATTAATAATATTATTTTTCTTATTGAACAAAAATACAAACTACTGCAACGTACGGGTATGATTGAATCTTATGAAGAGAGTTTTAAAGAGGGAACGATTAAAACAATAAATGAAGTGTTTTATAAAAATGGAGATACTGCTTTTCCTTTTATGATTAATGAACATAAGGAGTTTATTTTACATCCTAATCTTAATTCTGAAAATAAAACGCTTTATACTAATAAGACGGACTTTTTAAAGGTAAATAAGCTTAAAAATGGTGATTTTATTGCCTATATTAATAAGAACAAAAAATGGATTATTTTTAAACACTTTAAACCTTGGGATTGGATTATTGGATATTCTGTGGAAACTAAAGTTAAGTATAAAGAATTGAATGCCTTTAAAACTAATTTTTTGTTGGCTACTTTTTTTGTTTTAGTTGTTATCTCTAGTATAGTTATTATTATAATACGATTTTTTATTACCCCTATTACTGAGCTTAAAGAGGTGTCAAAAAAGATTGCGTTAGGAAAATATAATACCAATATTAATATACAAGGTGTCGATGAGTTTAATGAACTAACAAAAAACTTCAAAATTATGCGAGATAAAATTTTAGAAGATATTTCAAGGTTAAAAGAACAAGAGACAAAAATTAAAAGTTTTAATAAAAAGTTACATTTAGAAGTTCAAGAAAGAACCCATGAGTTATTAGAACAAAGAAATACTTTTGAGACCTTATTTTATGGTACATCAGATGGTATATCTCTTTTAAAAGGTGATAAGTTTATAGATTGTAACCAAGCACTTTTAGTAATGTTGAAATATGATGTTAAAGAGGATTTTTTAAATACAACTCCTTATGAACTTTCTCCCCAGTTTCAACCTGATGGTGTAAAATCTGAAGATAAAGCGCGAGTAATTATTGATAACTGTCTAAAAAAGGGACGTGCACATTTTGAATGGGTTCACCTTAAATCAACAGGTGAAGAGTTTTGGGCAGAGATTGTATTAACTCGAATCAGTGTCAATAATGATGATATTATCCATGCTGTTTGGCGAGATATTCAAGATAAAAAACAGCTTGAATTTGAAAATAAACAAAGAAGCGATGAATTAGAAGAGTCTAATGAAGAGTTACAAACGATGATTCATAGTTTAAAAATAACCCACGATAAACTTGTCGAATCAGAAAAAATGGCAAGCTTAGGAAGTTTAGTTGCGGGCGTGGCACATGAGATTAATACTCCCGTTGGTATAGGACTTACTGGTGCTTCACATTTTCTATATATCACAGAAGAGGTGGAAGAAAAATATGCCAATGGTGATTTAAGTGAAGAGGAATTTGATGAATATGTTAAAAAATCAAAAGAGTTGGCTGTTATTATTAATGCTAATCTTGACAGAACTTCTGAGATTATAAAAAGTTTTAAACAAGTAGCTATTGATCAAACTACTGAACAAAAAAGAGTTTTTAATGTCTTAGCTTATATACAAGGTATTTTAATCAGTATTGATAATATTACTAAAAAGAAAGATATTAAGATAAACATAAACTGTAAAGAAGATATGAATGTCAACTCTTATCCTGGTCTGTTTGCACAAATTGTTACTAATTTAATTATTAATGCCATGACACATGCATTTAAAGAGCAAACAAAAGGTATTATCACCATTGATGTTGTAATTGAGGATAATACTTTAAAACTTCTTTTTAGTGATGATGGTATTGGTATTAAAAAAGAGGAGTTACCAAAAATTTATGAACCTTTTTATACGACTAATAGAGAACATGGTAGTTCAGGATTGGGGTTAAATATTATTTATAATATTGTTACTACAAATTTAAAAGGTAATATTCACTGCGTGAGTGAAGAGGGGAAAGGAACAACTTTTCATATTACTTTTCCTTTGGAATAATTTTAAGATTTATGAGTTTGTAGGTTAGGATGATTTAATACTCTAGCTTTGTATTGCAAAGAGGATTACCTCTTTACTCTACTTACTTTTGTGTTTACGAAAAGTAAGCA
>CAZIES010000115.1:0-8111 GCA_964538295.1 uncultured Arcobacter sp.
AAAGAGAAGACCCCAAAGTCTTCTCTTTTTCTATTGTTTTTCTAATATTCGTTTTAACGTTGCAACAGCTAAAAACTTGTCGTAGTACGATTTTGAATATCTCTGCTTTGCTTTACTTAATAAATAATTAGCATCTATTAAATCTGTTGTGCTTGAAAGCCCCTCTTTATTGCGACTCTCTACAATAGTGTAGTTCTCTTTTGCTTGTTCTAATGATAACTTTGAGGTTTCAAAATTTTGTTGTGCTACATCTAAATCTAACAATGCTGTTTCATATTGCAATTTTATATCTAATCGTGTTCTTTCTAATTGAGATAAAACTTGACGTTTTTGAGAAAGATAGATTTTTATTTGACTAACATTTGCTCCACCTTCATAAAGATTCCAGGAAGCAGTGATTGTTCCAACTTTTTGATTATCAACAGCACTTTCTCTTCCATTTAAACTTTTACTATCACCATACTCTGAATAGGAAAAACTTGTATCAATCTTTGGATAATAATCACCCCTTTGAGCACCAACTTTAGCATTCATACTCTCTATGTTCATTTTTAACACTTCAATTTCACTTCGTTTTTCTAAATCTTCTAAGGCGTGCTTACCAAGTGCTAAATGATTCATATGAATCTCTTTAATACTCTCATTTGATAAATCTTTTCCCCCTAATAAATTAGAGAGCTCAAGACGTGCAACTTGATACTCTTTTTTTGCATTAATAACATCTTGTTTAGCATCAAGTAAGTTAACATTTACTTGAAGCAAATCATTTTTAGCCAATAGCCCTTGCTCAAACCTAATTTTTGCATCTTCATACTGCTTTGCAAAGAGTTTATAAGCGTCTTGGGCTGTTGTTAAGTTTCTCTTTCGATCTAATAAATTAATATACGTTGATTTTGTATTAAGTACAATATCTTGTGTTGTCGCTTGCATTTGAAATTGTGATGCTTTTGCTAAAAATCTTGCACTTTGCATACTTTTTAAATCTTTAAAACCATTAAAAAGGTTGTAAGATATTTTCGCTGTTGCCGTTGAGTCCTCTTTACTTCCTGTTGTTACCTTGTTTCGGCTGTTATAACTATAGGTTAAATCAACACTTGGTCTAAGGTTTGCTTTTTCTAAATCAATATTTTCATTTGACTCTTCAAGAATAAATGATTGTTCTTGAAGGGTATAGTTTTTTTCAATTGCAATATCAATGGCTTGATTTAAATCCAAAGCCCATAATGATGTTGTTAATACTGATGCTAATGATAAGGCTGCTATTTTTTTCATTCTCTTTCCTTTATGCCATTTTATTAATTGATTCACGCTCTTGCTGCGCTGTTTTACTACCTAATCGCTGTTCTATTTTTATAAAAAACATGAGTAATGCTGGTGTTACAAATATTGTAAAAATTGTTGAAAAGGCTAATCCACCAGTAATAACAGATCCTAACCCTCGGTAAAACTCAGAACCTGGTCCTGGAATTAAAACAAGTGGTAACATACCAAAAATAGAGGTCAATGATGACATATAAATTGGACGTATTCTTGTTCGTGTTGCTTCAACAACTGCACGCTTATGATCCATTCCTTCATTTCGTATATAATTCAGACTTTGGTGAACAATAAGAATAGCATTATTAACAACAATACCAACTAAAATAATAAATCCTAACATAGTTAATACATCCAAGGGTTGATAAGCTATAAAGTTATTGGTCAATGCTAAACCAATAAACCCACCTGCTGTTGCTAAAGGAACTGTAAACATAATCACAATTGGGTATAAAAAGTTACCAAAAAGTGCTGACATTAACAAATAAACAATCACTAAGGCTAAAATAAAATTCATACTTAATAATTCAATTGTCTCAGATAACTTATCTGCGGTTCCTGAAATTCCAATATCAACTGTTGGAGGGATCATACCTTTAGCTGTCATACCAGCTAACATTCCCCCTATTGTTTTCATGGTTTCATCAATTGTTTTTCCTTCAGGAGGTGTTACTTGTAAGGTAATTGTACGTTTACCATTTAAGTGACGAATCTCTGAAATACCCGTTGTACTCTCATACATTGCTAATGATGACACTGGTAATAGTGACTGATTTGGTAAAGCCAACTGTGCTGCCATAATATCTTGTGGTGTTTGAATTAAGGCATCATCAGCTTTTAATACTAAATCAATTTTCTTTTTACCATCTTGTTCAAAGTCACCAATTTGTCGACCACTCATTAAAACATCTACTGAAATTCCAAAATCCCTTGCACTTAAATTAAGTGCTTGTAAGGCATCTTGATTCGGTTTGATTCTAACTTCTGGGTAGATTAACTCAACAGAAGGTACAGGTCGTACTTGTGAGCCTTTAATTGTCTGCATTGTTGCACCAAACAGTTGTGCTCCAATATTAGCAATATCTTCAATTTTTTCACCAGAAACGTCTATATTTACTGTATTTCCTTCGCCAATACCATCTTCAAATACTCCTGATTGAAGTGAAACTCCAATGGTTGCAGGCATAGAGTTTACCAATGGTCTAAACATTGGTATGGTCTCTTTAGCTCTATCTTCATGCATCGACGTTCCACCAAAAATATTAAAATCACCAAAAGAGACAAAGAAAGCTCGATTTAATCCAGGGATACCATCAACATCTTTATTAATATGAGGTTCAACACCTTTCATTAAATACGCACCCATATCGTATCGTTCTTGGTACGATAATCCAGGAGGGGTAATCAAGATATTAAAAATAAGGTTTTTATTTCCTTGTGGTAAATAGTCCATTTTAGGAAATAATACAAATATAATTCCTATTGAAAATGCAGCTAATGATACAATCGTCATAATTTTTGTCAATACATTTTTTAACGATGCATTGACAATTGCCATAATAATATTGACAATTTTATGTCCAAAGTTAGCTATAACTCCTGCATCTTTTGGCTCACGGCCAGAAATAGTTGCAAACTTTTTCCATAACATTGGAATAACCGTAATTGATACAAATAAAGAGAACGTTACAGAAGCCGTTACCGCTATAGCAATATCTTTAAAAAGTTGTCCCGCTTCATCTTGTAAAAATACAATTGGTAAGAATACGGCAATTGTTGTAAGCGCTGAAGCAATCAGTGCTCCCCAAACTTCATTAGCCCCTTTATATGCCGCTTCGAATATTGAGTCTCCATTTTTTCTGTGTCGGTCAATATTTTCCAATACGACAATGGCGGCATCAATGAGCATACCGACCGCAAAAGAGATACCTGCAAGTGAAATCGTATTCAGACTTCGTCCCATAGCTGAAAGGATAATAAATGTACCAATAATTGAAATTGGAATTGCCACAGAAACAACTGCCGTTGGTGAAACTGAACGTAAAAAAGTAATAAGAATAATAACCGCTAAAATAGCACCAATCATAATATTTTGTTGAACTAAATCAACTGACCCAACAATATATGGTCGTTGATCATATAACCAATGCATTTTAAGTTGTTCTTTTTTTAACATTCCTGCATTAAGTTCATTAATAACACTCTCTACATCGTTAGTTAACTGTACAATATTAGCATCAGAACTTGGTTGAACTCCAAGAAAAATACCATCTTTCCCTAAGAACATCGCTACGGTATTTGCTGTTTCATAACCAAACTCAACACGTGCAACATCTTTAACAGTGATTCGTTGTTCTCTATTTGAAACTAAAACAACATTTTCAATATCTTTAACTGAACCAAACTTATGTACTGTACGAATTCGGTATGCTCGTCGCTCTAAGTTTTGAATACCCGCACTTACATCCACATTAGCACTTTGTAAAATATTTATAACTTGTGGAATTGTTAATCCATATGAAGCTAACTTACTACTATCAAAGATAACTTGCATCTCTTGTTCTCGACCACCAGCATCCATCGTACCAGCAACCCCATTGACTCGTTTTACAATCGGTTTAATTTCATCATCAAAAAAGGTTCGATACTCATCAATATGACGATTATTTCCCTCTTCGGTTTGTAACATCATCCAAATAACAGGACTGGCTGTTGCTGTTTCAATAATAGGCTCTTCTGCATCATCTGGATACGAACTTACTTCATTGAGTTTATTAGAGACATCTTGAAGAGCAGCTCGTAAATCTGTTCCTAGTTTAAACGTTAAGGTTACTTCACCATAGTTATCTTTTGCACTTGATTCATACTCTATTAAATTATTTAAACTCTTAAGTGCATCTTCTTGTTCCTCAATAATTTCACGCTCAATCTCATAAGGTGTTGCACCTGCCCAAGCCGTTGTAATTTTAATCTCAGGTTTAGTTACACTTGGTGTTAATTGATAAGGAAGTTTTGTTAATGATAAAACCCCAAATAGAACAACTATTAATACTGATACAATAATTGTTACAGGATTTTTTATCGAAAATTTAATTAAATCCATTCTTATATTTCCTTTAAATTAGTCCCTCTGCATTTAAAGAGAGATCTTATATTCTTAATTTCTTATTTGTTGATTACTTTTACAGGAGAATTTGGGAAAACTCTCTCATTTCCTTTACTAATAATCTGCATACCTGCTTGAATTCCTTTTGCATTTATGGCAATTTGTTTTCCAACATATCCTACAATTTGTACTGGAATCATTTGTGCCATTGATTCATTATTTACTGCAAAAATAACATTTTGACCAAATCGTTTAATAACGGCATCTCTTGGTAAAAGAAGCGACTCTTTTTTTGCATTTTGAGACAGGCTTACCTTTGCTTGTTGCCCATCAAACAAAAAAGTTCCATTTGTTTTAGCTTTAAACTTAACAGGGAACGTTCGTGTAAGTTTATCACCACTTGGAATTGCTGCTTGTAAATTTGCTTTTAAAATATTGTTACCTACATTGATATCATATTGATCACCCTTTTTTAAACCATTAACAATAGTTAAAGGGACATTTACCGTAATCTCTGCTTTAGAGGTATCAACCATAGATAAAACAGCCGTACCAGCATTTACCCATTCACCTAAATCAATCTTTTTTTCAACAATAATTCCATCAAAAGGGGCTTTGATAGCTTTTTTATCTCGTTGGATTTGAAGCTCTCTTAATTGTGCTTGCAGTGCTTTTAAACTACTCGTTGTTGTATTATATTTCAGTTGTGCATCATCATACTGCTTTTGTGAAATTGCTTTAGTAGAAAGTAGTTTAGTGTATCGAACAAAATCTTTTTTTGCATTTGCTTTTTCATTCTTTGCACTCATTACATTTGCTTGTGCAGCAGCAACTTGTGCATTTAAAACATCAGCATCTACTTGTACAAGTACATCACCTTTTTTAACTTTATCCCCTACTTCAAACCTAAGCTGTTTTACAACTCCTGAGTTTTGTGCAGCTAGAACTGAATTTCTATCAAACTGTAATGTTCCTACAAACTCTTGGAGTGGGTTAACTTCACCTTTTACCAACTTTGTTGTCTCTACAAGTGAAGGTCCACCCATAGCAAACAATGATAATGAAGATAACGCAATAATCAATAATTTTTTAAACATATTTATCCTTCTTCTTTAATTAATTTATTTGTGATATTTTGCACTACTGGTGCAACAACAAAAACAATAGGAAAAGCAAACACAAAAGCTTTGATAAATGCTTCCATCCATTTCATAATAAATCCATCTACTAAACCTAAATTAATAAATGTAATAACCATACTCATGATAAAGCTCATAAACAACGACATAAAAAAAGCAAATGTCAATCGTCTATATTTGGCTGATATCATATTTTAACCTCAATAAGTGTGAAAATTGTGTCAATAAATTTTTCAAAATCCTCTTTTGCATCATACTCATTTTCAGACATTAACCGTAAGGCTAAACCTTTTTCAAAGATTAACAATCCTTCAGCTAAGCCAATTGACTCAGGAATTAATTCACCTTTATCAATCCCTTCTTGAATAAAACTTCTTAATTGGTTTGTAAAAAACTCTGTTGTACTACAGTTAAAACTTTTCATAGCAGAATTATCTTCAGATAATACAATGGCAAGAAACTGTTTATAACCATTAAACATTCGCATATTCTCTTCACTACCATCTAATACAAATCTAAAGAAGTGTATTACTTTTTCTTTTGTACTTTTAACATCTTTAATACTTTCTAAAAATTCATTATGATAGTTTTCGATATGCATATTGATAATTTCAAAAATAATATCTTCTTTATTTTCAAAATATTCATATACCGTACCTTTTCCTATTCCCGCTGTTCGTGCTACTTGAGCAACAGTAATATTTTTCATACCTACATCATGAATTAAGTCAGCACAAGAGATAGCTACTTCTCTTCTTTTTTCATCTTTATTTACTTTACGTGGACTCATTTTACACCTTTAGGTTTACAATAATTTATTAACGAACGGTTTCTGACTGACCGTCGGTCAATAATATTTTGTAAGTATAAAATATGACATATTAAACTAAACTTAAAAATGACCGACGGTCAGTCAAAGTTTTTATATTCTTAACTATTCAGTCCAATTTATTAACCATTGATTAACTTTATGATGTTAATATTTTTGCATTAATAAAGGAATAATTATGCATACCTCATCCTACAGTTTTAACTTCGGAGCACTACTATTACGCCTTGTTGTAGGGCTTTCACTTCTCTTTCATGGTTATGCAAAACTCAATTTTGGAACTTCTTTTATTGAAAATATCTTAGCGAGTAAAGGTTTACCAGAAGTTCTTGTTTATGGCGTTTATATTGGTGAAATTTTAGCGCCACTACTGCTTATTATTGGCTATCAAACGCGGCTTGCAGCTTTTGTGATTATTATTAATATTATCTTTGCTATTGTTCTTGTCCATCCTGATGACATCTTAGCCCTCACACAACATGGTGGAATGGTTCTTGAACTGCACTACTTTTATATTATCACATGCTTAGCAATTACAATGTTTGGCTCTGGAAAGTTTGGCATTGACAGAAGCTGAGTTAAAAAACTTTAAAACCCTTTTTGAGCAAAATGATCAATTTGCCAACCATATTAATATCAAACTCGATGAACTTGCTATTGGCTACGCAAAAGCCTCAATGAAAATAGAAAAATTTCACTTAAATGGTGCAGGAGTCATTCAAGGCGGAGCACTTTTTACCCTTGCAGACTTTGTATTTGGCGCAGCTTCTAATACCCATGGTCTACTCTCTTTAGGGATTAATACTTCTATGAATTTTATAAAAGGTGCAAAGGAAGGAGAAACCGTTACTGCCTTTTGTAAAAATAAAAACCAAGGTCATAAACTAGGCGTCTATGATGTTGATATTTTTAATGACAAAGATGAACTTATTGCCACATTTTGTGGACTTAACTACTTAAAACAACAAAAACTTTTTTAAGAAGAACAACTCAACTTTAAATTGGCATACTTCATAGGTGTTGGCTGTGCATAATGTTCAAACTCTTTATGCTCATTAAAAGGTGTTTGTGCAATCTTTAATAACTCATTGACTAAAGCAAAGTCACCCTCTTTTGCTTTTTCAATAGCTTCTTGTAACATATAGTTTTTTATGATATATTTGGGATTGGCACTTTTCATGTATGATTCTCGTTCAAATGACGTTTTATTTTGCTCTTTTACAATTTCAAAATAGGTTTCTAACCACTTTTTCATACTATCACGGTAAACACAAATATCTAAAATATCTCTTATCTTTTCAATACTTTGCATCATGGTTAAGCGATAGAAAAAGACATTATAATCTACTTTTGCCTCTTGCATAACTTCTAAAAGTTCAACAATCAAATCCACATAGTTATTTCCACTTTGTGAAATATCTAACCCTAAACGTTGACACATCAACTCACAATAAGCTTTTTCGTGTTGCGCATAAAAAGTTTTAAGATACTTCTGTAAATGTTTAAAATTACAGATTTTTCCTAAAACTTGCGCTAAAACTTCCAAGTTCCATTTAGCAATGTGAGGTTGATTATTATATGAATAGCGTCCTTCATTATCAGTGTGGTTGCAAATACAATGCTTGTCAAAATAGTCCATAAATGCAAAAGGACCATAATCAATCGTTAAACCTGCCATTGACATATTATCCGTGTTCATTACTCCATGCATAAAACCATA
>CAZIES010000116.1:0-8015 GCA_964538295.1 uncultured Arcobacter sp.
GTTTGCTGGTCGTATGGTAGAGTTTTCTAAACTTTTTTCAAAGAAAAATGTTATTGTTGGAGTAGATGAAATTGAACTAGGAACTGATTCTGATGAAGCGGCTAGTCTTTTTAAAGTTATTATTGAAGAGTTAATAAAACGAGATATTAAAGTTATTATTACAACTCACCATAAACGCTTAGCTGCACTGATGGCTTCTAATGAAGAAGTAGAACTTGTAGCAGCACTTTATGATGAAGAAAATCAAAAACCAACCTATGACTTTTTGCAAGGAACGATTGGAAAGTCTTATGCCTTTGAAACTGCTGAACGTTATGGAATACCTAAAAATGTTATCAAACACGCCAAAGAGGTTTATGGGGACGACCAAGATAGATTAAATGAGTTAATTGAACGAAGTAGTGAATTAGAACGAGAGTACAAATTAAAACTAGAACTTTTAGATAAAGAGATTGAAGAACATCAACGACTTAATCGAAATCTTAAAGAGCAAAAAGAGAATTTGGATGACCATATCTATACTGAAAAGTCAAAGTTACATCGAGAGTATAAAGATGCTACAAAAGATGCTAGAGAAGCCATAAAAGCAAAAATTTCAAGAGAGTCACATCAACTGCTTAATGTCGCCCATAAAAAAGTCAAAGAGATAAAAACTGAAAAAGTACAAGAGAAAATAGAGTTTAAAGTTGGAGATAGAATCAAATATAATTCATCTAAAGGTGAAATTGTCTCTATTAAAGGGAAAAAAGCTTTTATCGAAAATGATATGGGTATGCGTTTACAAGTCAAATTAGCTGACTTAAAACCAAGTGGCAACCCTGTTAAAGTAAAAGTAAAACAAAAAACTACGGTTACTGTTAAGAAACCAGACTCTGGTCATGTTAAGTTAGATTTACATGGACAAAGAGCTGATGAAGCTATTGAAAATTTAGATAAGTTTCTGTCAGACTCTTTAATAGCTGGATTTGATGAAGTGCTAGTTTACCATGGAATTGGTACAGGAAAACTCTCCTACGCAGTAAAAAAGTTTTTAGATTCACACCCTAAAGTTAAAGGATATGAAGATGCTCACCCAAGTCAAGGTGGATTTGGTGCAAAGGTGATTAAACTTTAATTTTATAAAAAAGATTGATATTTTACATGAAAAAACTACTAGATAATGGTTTATGTAAAAAATATGATTGGATTTAATTATTGATTTGATACAATCGCAACAATGAATAAATGAGGATATTTGATGACAGTTATAGAGTTATTTCAAAAATTATTACGATATGAGTCTATCACTCCTGATGATGCAGGAGCTTTTGATTTTATTGAAGAGTATTTAGGTGACGAGTGGATATGTATTAATATAGACAGAGAAGATACAAAAAATAGATTTTATTATAAAAAATTTAATGATAATCCTCAGCACTTATGTTTTGCTGGACATATTGATGTCGTACCTCCAGGAGAGGGGTGGGATGTTGATCCGTTTGCAGCAGATATTATAGATGGTGTGATAACTGCACGGGGAACTCAAGATATGAAAAGTGGTGATGCCGCTTTTTTATATGCGTGTAAACATGCACAAAATTTTGATGGAATGCTCTCTATTTTAATGACCAGTGATGAAGAGGGTGAAGGAACATACGGAACAATTAAAGCCTTAGAGTATTTAAAAGAACATAATATGATTCCTCAGTATGCTGTTGTTGCTGAACCCACATGTGAAGAGGTTTTTGGAGATGCCATTAAAGTAGGGCGACGTGGTAGTATTAATGGTTATATTACTTTACAGGGAAAACAAGGTCATGCAGCTTATCCAGAAAAGTGTATTAATCCTGTTCATCAAATAGCACCTATTTTAGGTGAAATTGCAGGTTTCAATTTGGATAATGGCGATGAGTATTTTGCTCCAAGTAAATTGGTAGTAACTGATATCAGAGGTGGTATGGAGGTAACAAATGTTACTCCCGATAATCTTAAAATTATGTTTAATGTACGAAATTCTACCAATACAGTGCGTGAAGATGTGGAAGTTTTTATAAAAGAAAAACTTGAAGGCTTAAACTATGAGTTTAGAACAACACAAGGCTCATTTCCCTTTGTAACTAATAAAAGTTCAAAAGTTGTAAAAGCGATGGAGACTTCAATTGAAAAGGTGTTAAACATAAAAACAAAACACTCTACGGCTGGAGGAACATCAGATGCACGATATTTTGGTTCTTTTGGTATTGAAGCAATTGAGTTTGGTGTTATTAATGATACCATTCATAGTGTTGGTGAGCGTACAACTGTTAAAGAGGTTGAAGGTTTAACAAAGGTTTTTCAAGACTTAATTAAAAATTTTTAAATAAAAAAGAAGTAAACTCTTACTTCTTTTCTTGTGTTAAGGGTAAAATCAATTTAAATTCTGCTCCTGTATATTGTTGACTTTCATATTCATAGTCACAGTTTTTAACGGTTACTTCCCCATTGAAGTTAGTAGTAATAATCTGATATGTCATATATAGACCAATTCCTGTACCTTGAGAACGATGTTTTGTTGTAAAGTAAGGTTCAAATATTTTATCTTGTATATCTTCTGTGATTCCACCTGCACTATCTTTGAAAGAAATAATGGCTTTATTATCTATCTTTTTTAAACTAATAAAAAAGTGCCTATCTTGAGTGTCAATATCATTAATAATCATGGCATCTTTTGCATTATTGCAGATATTAATGGTTGCTTGAATGAGACGATTTTCATTCTGTTTTATTTCTATGTCGTCAAAATCATAGTGATATTTTATATAGTTACTATGTAAAGAGTCTTTGATAAGTCCATGAAGTTTATTTAATGTATCTTTAATATTAAAAGTTTCAATTTTATCATTGTTAGCTGAAAAAAAGTTTTTAAAATCTTCAATGGTTTGAGATAGGTATTCAGACTGTTGCATAACATCGTCAAAATCTTTCTCTAGCATTTCAACACTTACTTCTTTTTCCATGGCTAAAAGTAAACGTAGACCAGAGATTTTTGCAGTGATATGACTTAACGGTTGACGCCACTGGTGGGCTATATTTCCAAGCATTTCACCTACTGCTGCAATTTTTGATTGGGTTAAAAGCATTTTTTGTTGATTAAGATTTTCTTTTTCTAGCTCTTTTTGTTTTGTCATGTCATAAAAAATACCAAAAATATTACCTTCATTACGGTGGTACCATGCTTGACACTCTTTGACTTCTCCATTTTTACAGGTTACATGCACTAGCATTGGTCGAATAGCAGTATTGAGCTTGAGACGGTGTGTTTCTTCGATAATCTTTTCCCAATCTTTGATAACTTCTTTTCGATAATTCTCTTCTGGATAAGCATTTAAAAACCATTTATCAATGGTATCAACATCTTTTAGACTCCAACCAAAAAGATTATGAAAGGATTGATTAAAGAAATCAATATGTTGACCATCTTTTTGTGCTCGAATAATCGAAATAGGAAAAGACTCAATGATTTCACTCATCTCTTTTTCTGAAGCGGTTAGTTGAGCTAAAGTTTGTTCAAGATGTTCTTCTGCTTTTTTTTGTTTTTTTATTGAAACGAGTAAAATGATAATAATTAAAAGTTGTAACAGTAATCCAAAAATAAGGATGTACCTAAATGTTTTTTCTGTTTGAATGAGCTCTTGACTTTTAATATCAACTTGTTTTTCAAGATTCTGACTATAGTGTTCAATCGTTTTTTGTGCCAAGTCTAAGTTGGTAACATCATGTATGGTTGAAAAAAGAACTTTCTGATTTTTATAAGTAATTGGATGCGAATAGACTTCAACACGTTTAATTTCGCCAGAGTCTAAGCGGTGGCGAAAAATAAAATAGTTTCTATTTTCTGTTTTTGCTCGCTGCATCTCTGCCACAACTTGTTCTTTAGTAAAGGTATTTATATCTTGTATTTTCATACGTTCAAGTTGTTTTATACTATGCCCATAAAAGTTTGATGCTGCTTGATTTGCTTTAACAATTTTTCCATTTTTAGGATTAATAAGCAACATAATAGCACCATTTTTATCAAAATAATTATCAAGTTGAATGGTGGAAGAAAATAGAGTTGTAAGAATGAGAAAACTAAATAAAATAATTTTTAACATACTCTTCCTTTTTTTTCTTTTATTGATATAAAGAAGCGTCACATACTTTTGTATCATCCATTTTACCATAATCTTTTACATAGTCAATACCCCATTTATACATCTCCTCTAAGACAGGTTTTAATTTTTTACCACTTTTTGTTAAAGAGTAAACGACTTTGGGTGGAACTTCTGCAAAAACCTCACGGTTAATAATATTTTTTTCTTCTAACTCTTTTAATTTGACAGTCAACGTTTTTTGCGTTATTTCACTAATACATTCATGTAAATCTTTAAAACGTTTTTCCTCTTTCATTAAGTGCCAAATAATAGCTAACTTCCAGCGGTCATTGAATATATCTAAGGTAACAGATACTGAACATTTATAGCTTTTATCATTTATATAGTACATTTTTTTCCTTTTTATATCTAAAGTATAACATAAAGAAGATTTAATCTTATTACTTACCTAAAGTAAAGTAAGAGATTTTTAAGTTAATTATACATATACTTCTAATATAAATGTAAATAATTTAAAGGGCATACAATGGAAAAAACATTTGAAGAAGCAATGAATTTTAGGCATGCATGTAAAGTTTTTGATGAGACTAAAAAAATCTCACAAGAGGATTTGACGTATATTCTAGAAGCTGGTAGAAAATCACCATCCTCTTTTGGAATGGAACCTTGGAAATTTTTAGTCGTAACCAATGATGAGTTACGTGCAAAGTTACGTCCAGCGTGTTGGGATCAAGTTCAAATTACATCATGTTCACATTTAGTGATATTTTTAGCTGCGATTAATAATGTAAAACCAGAGTCAGGGGTTCCAAAACAAAAGTTTTCACGGCGAGAAATGCCAGAGGAAAAATATGATTTTTATTTAAATCTTTATGCTAATCATTTAGCTGATACTTTGTCAACTGATGAAAAAGTTTTAGCATGGACTGCACGTCAAAACTATATTGCTGCAGGAAATATGATGACAGCTGCTGCTATTAAAGGAATAGACTCTTGTCCTATTGAAGGATTTGAGAAAGACAGAGTTGAGCAGATCTTAGGACTTGATACTACTCAGTATCAGCTTGCTTTAATTGTACCTTTTGGGTATAGAGTTAATGAACAGTCTCCTCAACTAAGAGAAACATTAGAGAATGTTATTGAGATTATTGATTAATTATAGTTGAGTGTCTAAGGTATTGATTGTGTGATTTCTTTTTCACCATTACGTGGATTAATTAAAACGCTATCTAAAAGTTTAAGGATAATATCATTATCTTCTGTCATCTCATAGTTAATCTTATTTAAAATTAAAAATCCAGTTATTTCCGCAATAGCTGGATGAAGTGTACCGCAAGTATTGGGTAATCCAATATAAGTAAGTTTATGATGCTTTTCATCTACTTGATAACATTGACACTCATGATGCTTAAGGATGTTTTTTATTTCTTCTATAATATTCATAATGAAGATTATAACGATATTTTTATTTATTTTTGTTATATAGTTACTTTTTAGAAACCATAAATGTTAAAATTTTGAAAGAGTAATTAAAAACTGATAATGTAAAGTATATCCTTTATTTCTCTTATGATATAATCCCGCCTATAAAAAGATAAGGTTCTCAATTTATGGATAAATCCCAAGTTAAAACACAAAAATTTATTGTTAAATTTTTCCCTGAGATTATGATTAAAGGAAGTGCGGCTAAACGTCAAATGGTTGGGCAACTCTATTCAAATCTTGTAATATTATTAGAGCATATTTGTAGTGATATTCATGTCAAAAAGTTTTCAGATAAAATTGAGGTTGTTACCCCAATTGAGTTTGTTACTGAAGTACGATTAAAACTTGTAGAAACTCCAGGAATTGAACAGGTTTTAGAGGCATTACAATTTGATAAAATAAATACAATTGATGAAATTAAAGTTATTGTCAATGATCAAATGGCACAAGAGATTGCTGGAAAAACATTTGTTGTACGTGCTAAACGTTCGGGAACACATGAGTTTAAATCAACTGAGATAGAACGAACTGTTGGTGGATATATGTTGGCACACAGTCCATCTAATGGGGTTGATGTACGAAATCCTGAAGTGACTATCAATTTAGAGTTAGTTAATAATCAACTTAATATTATTACGCATAAGTACAAAGGACTTTCAGGTTTTCCTTTAGGAACACAAGGCAGTATTCTTTCACTGATGTCAGGAGGATTTGATTCCACCGTAGCCTCTTATCTTACTATGAAAAGAGGGATTAAAACACACTTTATTTTCTTTAATCTTGGTGGTGTTGCCCATGAAATTGGTGTAAAACAGGTCGCTTTTTATTTATGGAATAAGTTTGGTTCTTCCCATAAAGTATCTTTTATTTCTGTTCCTTTTGATGATGTGGTAACGGAGATTTTTAACTCAACCCATGAGTCATATATGGGGGTGACATTAAAACGTTTAATGTTAAAAGCTTCTGAAAAAATAGCTAATGAGATGGAAATTGATGCTCTTTTGACAGGAGAAAGTGTCGCCCAAGTATCAAGCCAAACACTACGTAATTTAGCCCTTATTGATGAAGCAACAAATAAATTAGTTCTAAGACCGCTTTCAACAATGAATAAACCGGAGATTATTGATATTGCTAATGAGATTGGTACACGACGTTTTGCAGAAACAATGCCAGAATATTGTGGGGTTATTTCTAAAAATCCAGTAACTCATGGTTCTTATGCCCGAATGGAAAAAGAGGCTAAAAAGTTTGACTATACTGTTTTAGATAAAGCAGTCCAAACAGCAACAAAAGTAAGTATTGATGAGATTGTAAATGATGTTAGTGATATAGGACAAATTGAAGTTGTCAGTGATATATCAAGTGGCGATTATACGATTATTGATATTAGGCAAGGTTCTGAATGTATTGAGACCTCTTGTGAGACGTTAAAGATTCCATTTTTTAAATTAAAGACTGAGTTTAAAAAACTTCCTCAAAACAGAGAATATCTCTTTTATTGTGATAAAGGCATTTTAAGTCAACTGCATGCACAATATTTACGCGATGCTGAAAACTATAAAAATATTAGGGTATATCGACCTTAAAAACTATCAAAGAGAGTTTTTCTTTGATAGTTTTACTCTGGAATATCTTTGTTATTAAGTGGTAAGCTTATGATAAACTCTGCACCTTCAAAGTTTTTACCTTCATAGTTATATTTACTATTTTTTACTTTAAGTTTTCCATGCATATTTTCAGTGACAATATTATACGTAATATTTAGTCCAAGTCCAATTCCATGTGCTTTATGTTTTGTTGTAAAATAAGGTTCAAATACTTTATTGAGGTATTGAGTGTTAATACCTCCTGCATTATCTTTGATGTTAATAAATGCAAAATCATTTTCTTGTTTTGTCTCTATAAAAATGAAACGTTCCTCTTTTGATTTTTCTAATGCTTCTTTTGCATTGATTAAAATATTGATTAATATAAATAGAACCTTTAATCTCTTCATGCAAACGCTTTGCTACCTGATAGTATGACCTTGGATCATCTGCATTAACATGAGCTGGGCAAACATAAACCTTTGCTCCCATAGACCTTAACATGTCTATTTTGTCTGCAGAAGACTTTGAGCTCACAGCCAGTATACATTCATAACCTTTTATAATGCTAACCATAGCTATACTAAAACCAGTATTACCAGAAGTAGTTTCTATAATTGTATCACCAGGTGTTAAAATGCCTTGACGCTCAGCTTCTTCAATAATATGTAATGCAATTCTGTCCTTAGAAGAATGACCTGGATTGAAAGCTTCTACTTTAGCATAAAACTCGCCGTCGTAGTCTGCGGTCATTCTGTTTAACTTGATAAGTGGAGTACTACCTATGAGTTGTAATACGTTATCAAATACATTTTTGTTTTTGTCCATAAAT
>CAZIES010000117.1:0-7655 GCA_964538295.1 uncultured Arcobacter sp.
AAAAAATTTGTTAAAAGAGTTATTTGAGGATATTTCAATGTCTGAGATTAATCAAACTAAGCTTTGTTTAGAAAAAGTACTGAGTAAAGCTAAAAAAATCTCTAATGAAATTAAGTAATATTTATTAATCACGTGTTATATTATACGCATAATAAAAAAGGAAAATAGATGTCAAAAAATATTTTAGTTATCTTAGGGCATAGTGATATTGAGGCTTCAGTTGCTAATGTTCGTTTAGTTGAAGAGTTAAAAGAGTGTGATAATGTAACAGTTAGAGCTTTGAAATCTTTATACCCAAATGGTGAAATAGATGTTTATGCAGAACAAGATGCTTTACTTCAAGCAGATAAGATTGTACTTCAATTTCCTCTTTATTGGTTTAACTGTCCACCCATCTTAAAAGAGTATTTAGATACGGTGTTTAGTTATGGATTTGCTTTTGAGCTGGATGAAAGTGGTTACAGTGCAAAAGCATTAGTAGGTAAAGAGTTTATGTTAGCAGTAACTGTTGGTGGTGAAGAGAAACTTTACAGTGCTAAAGATGCGATGAGTGTTGAGTCTTGTTTGACGCCTTTTTATGAAACGGCTAAGTTTGTAGGCATGTTAAGAACGGAACCTTACTATTTATATGGTGCGATGCCTGAGTTAATCAGTCAAGAATCTTTAGATAAGGAAGCTATAAATTATAAACAAGCTATTTTAAGATAGGTTTAGAGGCGAAAGGAGTTCGCCTCTATGTTTTAATAAAACTTGTAAATATTATCTATTAAGTTTACAAAAGTAATGTTATCACCTTTCTCTTTTAGAAATGCCTCTAAAAAGTATTGGGCTTTTTCTATTCCTTTTTGTTGCTCTACATATAAAACTTGTTTATAGATTTTTTCAATGGCATTTGAAACATCATCTGAAATAGCTTTACGATGTGCTGTGTATCCAATAACGGTATTGGTATCTAAATCAATGCGTGTATGAAACTCTGTAAATACCCAGTAATACTTACCATTTTTAGCACGATTTTTGATAACAGCATTGATATTTTTACCTTGACTAATTCTTTTCCAAAGAAGTTTGAAAACAACTCTTGGCATATCAGGATGTCGTATGATATTGTGCTGTTTACCTAATAACTCTTCTCTTGAATAGCCTGAAATTTCAGTAAAATAATCATTACAATAGGTGATAACACCTTCTGCATCAGTTTCACTGACTAAATAACGTTGTGGGTCAAGTTGGATTTCATTTTCGTCTACTCTTTTCACTTGCGGTCCTTTATTGTTTACGTCTATTTTATTATAGGTAATTCTTACTTATGTTTATAAACAAAACAATAGAACCTTGATAAATGTCATTGTTTAGCATAGTTATTTGGTTATACTTCACAAAAAATAATTGAGGTATAGAGTTTATGTACGATTTTGCAAATAGTTATCACACGTTACCTGATGGTCATCCAGCGCGTGTGTATATGGAAGAGAATGTTTTAATCAAAAAGATTTTTGAGGAACTTTTCAGATGTGATGTTAATGAAGATTTTGAAACATTTTTTAATCTGTTTAATCAATTGTGTGAAGTAGAAAAGCACTTTGCACGAAAAGAGAACCAACTTTTTCCATATTTAGAAAAATATGGTTGGACAAGCCCTTCACAAAATATGTGGGCATTTCATGATCAAATTAGAGATGAAATTAAAGCTTTACGAAAAAGAGTAGAAGAAAAACTTTTTGAGAATATTTTAAATGATGTGATTGCTTTATATAATAGTTTATCGCATCTTATGCAAGTAGAAGAGGGAAGACTGCTTCCAAATGCTTTAAATATGTTAAGTGAGGATGACTGGAAAGAGATGCGAGAAGGGGATGAGGAGATTGGTTGGATGTTCTCAACACCACCAACACGATACCCTGAAGCTGAAGCGTATGTTCACCCAAGTCAAGATACTAAAAAACGTGAGTTACCATTTTCTCTTGAAGATAGAACACACTATGACGAAGGCTATTTAACGCCTGAACAAGTTAACTTTATTTTTAAGTTTTTACCAGTTGATATCACTTATGTGGATGAAAATGATAAAGTTGTCTTTTATAATAGAGGGGATGAACGTGTTTTCCCACGAAGTGCTGGAATTATTGGACGAGAAGTAAAATTTTGTCATCCACCAAAAAGTGTTGACCAAGTTTTAAAAATACTTGAAGAGTTTAAAGCAGGACGACAAGATACTGCTGAGTTTTGGATTCAATTTAAAGGCAAGTTTATTCATATTCGATATTTTGCTGTGCGAGATGATAACCAAGTTTATAAGGGAGTTATCGAGATGTCACAAGATGTGACTGATATTCGAAATTTAGAGGGTGAACAACGTCTTTTAGATTGGGATTAACTCCAATCTAATATCTTTTAAAGTCCAAGATTTCGCATGAAATTCTTGGACATGATAGCTCCTGTCTCTTTAAAAATACGACCTGTCTCTTTGTCATAAACTTCACAAAGGGTTTCATCCAGTATTACTAACCAACGTTCAAAAGTCTCTCTTTTTAGTTTCATTGTTGCATGGGGTGCAAAAGGTGAACCTCGATAGCTGTTATGCTCTAAAGTCATAGAACACCAAAAATCACACAGTAGTTCAATATGGTCTTGCCAGAGTTGATTGTTAATATCTTTTCCTAAAATATCAGTAAAAAAAGGACCAACTTCTTCATCTTTGATAATATTGGTATAAAAAAGGATAACAAACTTCTCAATATTTTTTTCAGTAATGGTATTTGCTAGCATTATCTTCTTTCGTAGTTAAATAGTTGTAATAGTAACAAAAAATCTAAAAAGAGTAGCTAAATTTTCCAATGTTCAAGTTTTTCTAAAGAGGTATTCTCTTTAACTTTATTGGCAAGTTGAGGGAAAAAGAGTAAAAAATCTTTTTCAATATCAGTAATATTATCGCAAACAATTTCATAATAGTTTGTTGCTAAATCTCTTTGCCTTAATCGAGGGGATAATCGTTTGTCAACTCTTTGAAAAGCTTGGTAGAGTTGCTCTAAGTTTTGATATTTATTAAGTAAATCAAAATCAATCATTCGTTTTAACGAAGTACTTGCATGAGTTGGTAAGCTAGGTAATACTTGATAAGCTTGTTCATAAAATGTATGAAGATAACGCTCTTTTGATATATGACAATAACAATCCCAGTTTTTTGTTAAGAGATAATCATAAGTTAAGTCAATAACAACTGACTTTAATAAGCCTTTTTGAGCTAGTCTATTTTTACTCTGCTTAAAAATAGGATGTGCATCGGTATAAGTATCAATGATTTTATGAACTTGCATACCTTTTTGTAAATCATCACTTGCACCATGCCAAACTCTTCCCTTTAGAGGGTCTGCAAGATAGTTCCCAATTTGAAACTCAATGGATTGTTCCGATAAAAAGATATGTGCTAGCCAGTTCATTGTAATAGATTAGAGCAGAAGCATTAGTAAGATTTTACTAATGCTTTGTAGTTATTTAATAGTTTTAACAACAATAGTGAAATCTAAATCTTTTCCAGCAAGTGGATGGTTTAAATCAATTTCTACTTCATTCTCTTCAATAGCTGTAACAACAACCTGTACAGGTTGACCATCTTCCCCTTGTCCTTGTAGTGGCATACCAACACTTAGTTCTAAATCTCCAAAATGCTCTTTGGGTAATACTTGTTTTGCATCGGGGTTATACTCTCCGTAAGCTTGTACCGCTGGCACATTGATTTGTCGAGTTTCACCTTCGTTCATATCTGCCATTTGTGCTTCAAGCCCAGGAATAAGTTGCCCTGAACCAAAAGTAAACTCTAAAGGTTCTTGTCCAATATTGCTATCAACGATTTCTCCTTCTAGTTTTAACTCATACTCTATTGTGACCAGTTGATCTTTTTCTATAGCCATATTGACTCCTTTTTTTGATACTGTACTATAGCCAAAAATAATAACAGTGGGGTAAATATTTATAACAATCTTAAATAACTTTTTTTGTGACAGTAACTGTGACAGCTATATCTTAATATTTAGATATGAAAATTTATATCAAAGGATTAGCCTATGTCAATAATTATTCAATCTCCACAAGAAGATAGTAAAATTAAAGCGTTGCTTGAAAAAGATATTCCTTCTTATCGTCAAGCTTATAGTGATAGAACCTCAATGATTATGGCGTGTCTATCTGAATTGGTCTATTTAAAGTTTAATGAACCTTTATTAGATGAGACCCAAAAAAGATTAGCAAAGAATGTCACTAAACTTTTAGGTAAAGAGAAAGCGTCTTCAATATATAAGTTGCTTGATTTATTAGCCTATGATAATCAAGCTGAAGAGGACAAACTAAAAAAAGAGTTATTATCCCTTGATCTAACGTTAAAAGAAACCTTTGATGAAAAAGGAACACAAGCAATTATAGTAGAGTCTGAAAAGTTTTATGTATTAGCTTTTAGAGGTACAGAAGCTAATAGTATGGCAGATATTAAGACGGACTTCAAAGCAAATAAAGTTCCTTGTGAATCTGGTGGAAATATGCATCAAGGATTTAAGGATGCCTTTTCGCTTGTACATAATGAAATACAGACCTACATTAATAAACAGTTAAAAGATAAACCACTTTTTATAACAGGACACAGCTTAGGTGGAGCATTAGCAACTGTAGCAACGAAAAAGTTGGTTTATGAACAAATAGCTGCTTGTTATACCTATGGTTCACCTCGTGTTGGAGATGAAGAGTGGATGTTGGGTATAAAGTCACCTGTTTATCGTTTGGTAAATTCTGCTGATCCTGTGACAATGCTACCACCAGGAAGTGAAACCGTTGATATTTTTTCCTTATTTGTTAAGTTGATTCCTGCTGTTGGTGTATCTTGGAGTCAATATTTAGAGCGAAATTTTGGTGGATATTCCCATGTGGGGTATATGCGATATTTATCAGATATTGAAAAGGGAAAGTTTCAAAATGCAAAGCTTTTATATTCAGTGAGCTTTTTTAGAAGAATTAGGGCTTATATATTTAAAAAAGGATCCTATGGCAATAAATCATTTTTAGATATTCCAAGTGATCATAAAATGACCACCTATCGAAAAAAGTTACAACAAATTGCCTATGATAGACAAGATATTAAATAAAGGGATAAGCTATGAAAAAAACATTTGTATTCATTATATTTTTAATTATGTTTATAAGTGGATGTGCAAAGATGCCAAAAGAGGCAATTGAACTATCAACAACTGTTGGTAGAGATATTTCAGTTATTAAAAAATCACATCTTTCTTTAATCGATTTATATTATAAGTCATTAATTAAAGATATAAACGTTTTTATTGATACTGTTTATTTACCCTATACTGTTAAAAGAACATTATCTGATGATATTTGGAAAAAAGAGATGTTATTAGCAATTGAAAATGCGAGTAAATCAGATACAACAAAAAATCAGACCCTTGAGTCTTATGAAAAAATCGAGATGTTTCTTTTAATTATACAAGAAGAGGTTGAATCTTATAGAAAGTTAAAATTAAAACCAATAGAAGAACAATATATGTTAACACGTCATAATATTTTAAAATCATATGAACAAGTGCATTATGCTAATTCTATTGTAACAGGACATTTAGCTTCTGTTGCCAAGGTACATGATAGTCAAAGTGAAATTTTAGAAAAACTTGATTTGAAAGATTTAAGATTAAAAGTAGCTAATAATGTATCTAGTATGTCAGAGAAAATTGATGATTTAACACTCAAGGCAAAAAAAGGTAATGAGAAAATATCAACTATCATTAAGAAGTTTGAAGAAGTTGTAAATAGATAAAAAATAAGGAGAGAGATTATGGATATGGAAGAATTTAAAAGAAGATTACGTGAAAAAATGCAAGAAAATAGGGATGCCTTTGAAGGTGAATATGCAGATGAAATTAGAGGTTTGATGGGTTTATCAAAAGCGGATATTGATGAAATAACACCTGATACAACAGATTTAGAAGTTTATGATCAGCTAATAACTGTTGTAAAAGAGGCATCAAAAGTGAATTTAGAGCAGGCTTTATTAAAAGAAAGAATAGAAAACTTAGGACAAATTGCTGTTGAAATAGCTAAAAAAGTCCCATCTTTGGCACTTCTTTTTTAAATTTGATAATCCGGTGTGTTATCTTTCCACTCAAAGATAAAACACATCGGTAATTTATTTTTCTTATTTAATATAAGAGCTGTTATAACGGCTGAGGTAAAAATAGTAAGAATTGCAAGAGCAGAAGCAAAAGCTAAGGTTGAAAGACCTGTTAATCCTTGTCCTACTGTACAACCAATAGATAAAACCCCTCCTGTACCCATAAGTGCTCCACCTATCATGTTGTATTTTGTACGGTTGATATTTTGATTAGCAGTACAACCAAAACTATATTTTTTGTTGAATTTTGACATTGCAAACGCACCAAGAAGTACACCCATTACCAAACTAATAGAAAAACTGAGTTCATTTACTTGATAATAAGTAAAAAACTCTAAGGTTTTACCGGTTGGATAAACAAATGTAATACCTGTTAAGTTAATAGTTCTTTCCATACTCTCTTCACCAATAACACCTGTAATATACCAAGCTGCTGCAACTAAAAGACCAACCGTAACGCCATCAAGAAGGCTTAAAACCCTTTTTACTTTTTTAATGAGAAAAATCAAAATAATAGATAATATAGAAATAACAGCATAGATATTCATTGTAAAGTTTTCAATTGCAGTTGACCAAGTAATGAGGGTTTCATTATTGACAAAAGGGTTTAGGTATCCATGTAAAAAACCTTTTGTTGTTGCATAAGCAAAAATACCGATAAAAATAAGTGTAATAAGTGAGTTAATATCTCCTTGAGCAAATTTGATGAGTTGTCGATTACTACAACCATCTGCTAACATCATTCCAATACCAAAGAGAACACCACCAAAAATAATGGCAAAATAGTTGATATTTTCTTTATAATAGTTTGTTTCAGTAAGATCTAGTTCAAATTGCGTGGCAACAAGTGCCGTTGCAATAATAGCAGTAATCATTGCCATTATAACAGAAGACCCTCTCATGGTTGATTTTGTTAGGATATAATCTTTAATTGAACCGCTAAAACAGAACTGCTTCTTTTGAGCTACTGCACCTAATATAATTCCTAAAAGTAAACCTAAAATATTAACAATTTCGTAAATCTCTAACTCTTCCATTTGAATATCCTACTAAATTAATAAAGTATAAATTAGTAGAATATTATTGAAATAAATATAAAGATTTGTTTATAAGGGTATTTAAAAGTATATTTTAAGGAAAGTTAAATCTTTAGTAAAATAGTCAAATATGTTTTATGCCTCTTGGTTTTCGATTCGCATATCGTCTAAACCCTCAAGAATATCCAGAGCTTCTTCTTCACTTAAGTTTTGAAGCTTAATATCTTCAATAACTTCATCAAAGTATTTTTTAACCTCTTTCATATAAACTAACTGCTCTTTTTCATCTTTGTTTTTTTTATTTTGTGCAATAAACTCTTCTAACTCTTTAATGGTTTCATTAACTTCAATTAATACATCGGTTGTTAATAATTTCTTTAGTTGCTTAATATAGCTCATGTATATCCTAATTTTTTGCTAATTATAACGAAAGAAAATTTAAAGCTATT
>CAZIES010000118.1:0-7553 GCA_964538295.1 uncultured Arcobacter sp.
AATTCATGCTATTGAATCAAAAGTGATTATCAAACGATTTGAATCAAAATTTGTGCCACTAGAGAGTATCAAAGATTTAAATATTGACTATATTCGACTTGCACGAGACTATACAGATAAAATTTATAAAGACTCAGGCAAACAAGCCTTTGTTGAATCTATGCAAGAGTTATCAAATCTATTAAATATAAAACTGTTTGCAGAGAATGTTAAAGAAGATGATGACTATGAAAAAGTTAAATCACTTAATCTTCATGCATCAAGTCGATAAATACGTTAACAAATAGTTTTCTACTTGTTTCGTTTACTGAATATTAAGAGTTCATTAATAATTATTAATTATAATTCTTTACTAATATTTTTCTCTTAGGCACATATATGTTTGAAACTTTTTTACGCTTTTTTATCAATAACTCTCGAATGAATTACACCCTCTTTGTTTTAGTCTTTGCAATGGGTATTTGGTCTTATAATAATACTCCAAAAGAGATTTTTCCAAGTTTTGAATTGGATATGATTTCTATCAAAGGCTCTTATAGTGGAGCTTCTGTTGATATTTTAGATAAGATGGCAGTCAATGAGATTGAAGATAATATCAAAAATATTGATAGTGTAGATACTATCTCAACCATTATTAGTCCAGGGAAATTTACTATAGTATTAGAGTTAAAAAAAGGCAAAAACAAATATAATGAAGCCAATAAAATCAAAGATGCTATTGCTTTAGTACAATCAAACCTGCCTTCAGATATGGATGAACCCACTGTGAATGTCCTTGAACGTTCACGTTCACTCATTGATATATCACTAACCTCTCAAAAGTTTACAACAGATGAATTAAAACCTTTTGCTGATAAACTCAAAAGTAAACTCCTGTCCATTGATGGAATTAATGATATTACAATCTATGGAGATTCGGATCGTTATTTTGAAATTCTTTTAGATGATAAAAAAATTGAAGCCCTTAGTTTAAATAAAAATGATGTTTTTTCAGCCATCTCAACTCTATCATATATCTTTCCCGTTGGAAAAATTGAAGGAGCAGATAAACACTACTACCTTTCTACATATAATGGAGCTAAAAATGCACAGGATTTTGCAAATACTCTTATTAAAATAGGTAATTCCAATATCTATTTACGAGATATTGCTCTTATTTCTAAGAAATATGAAGATTCATCAACCCTTTACTCTTTTAATGGAAAGAGCGCCCTATCCTTGGCAGTTGAGCAGAGTGAAACAGCAGATGCTATTAAAATAGCTCAAGAAATTAACAAACTTTTGCCGGAAATTAATAAACTTAATCCTGATATAAAAATGACTGTTGCTGATGATAATAGTGAAAGAATTTTAGATCGACTCAATATTGTTGTCTCAAATATTTTATTGGGTGTTATACTTATTACAATCTTAGTGATGATTTTAATTAACTTTAGAATGTCTATTATTATTGCTATTGGTATTCCTACTTCTTTTGTGATTGCAGCCGTCTATATGTATTTAAGTGGTTATACTATCAATATGATTTCTTTGGTTGGTGTTTTAATTGCCATTGGTATTGTTGTTGATGATGCCATTGTTGTAAGTGAAAATATCCAACAACATATTGAAGAGGGCTTTGAGCCCAAAGAGGCGGCTGTTCTAGGGGCAAAAGAGATGGTCAAACCTGTTACGGTTGCTTCTATTACAACCCTATTCTCTTTTTTACCTGTTTTAATGATTAGTGGGCATATGGGAGAAGTGATGAAACTTATTCCTATAGCATTGAGTGCCTTGGTAGTAGCATCACTCATTGAATCATTTATTTTCTTACCTATTCATGCAGCACACACCCTTAAAAATGGTTCAAAAGTTACCTCTTGGGAAAAAGCAAACAAGGTTTATAGTGCCATTATTCACTTTTTTATGAATTGGAAAAAGACCTTTTTAATTATCTTTGTTATTCTTGTACCCGTTGCAACCATAACAGCTATTAAAACCTCTAAGTTTCAAATGTTTCCAAAGTTTGATGCAACTGACGTCAAAATCTCTATTAAAGCTAATGAAAATACAAAACTTGAAGATGCTTTTAAAATTGTGCGTTCTATTGAAAAAGACTTTATGGAAAAACAAGATAAGTTTTTCATACGAAGTATTGATTCTGTTGCTGGTTACAGAAAAGATACTGGAAATAACACTGAACGATACCCTTATGTTATGTATATGACTGTTGAGCTTCAAAAACTCAAAGCAGCGAACTTTTTGGATAAATATGTTACCCCCTATTTAAGTTTTTATTACGATGATGAAGGAAGAACGCGAACGCAAAAATCGCGTGTTATTGCTAAAAAGCTAAAGAAATTTATCGAACAAAAAAACTATAAAGAGAAATTTGGACTCTCTGAAATAGCTGTATTAGAGAAAAAAGTGGGACCTATTAAGGCTGATGTTAAAATTGGTTTAGTCTCAGATGATAATGAAAAAATCATCTCTTCTGTTGAGCGTCTACAAAAAGAGTTAGATTCAATTGAAGGTATCAAATCTGCTTCTAATTCACTAAAGTTTGGTATTGATGAAATCAAACTCAAAGTAAATGCTTACGGGGAACAGCTTGGAATTGATGAGACCTTTATTGGTGCCTATCTTTCAAATATGTACCTCTCAAAAAAGAAAGGGGTTACGTTTGATGCAACAGATATGTTAGATATTAAAATCGAAAGCCTTCATAAAGATGATTTTGAAACCTTTAAAAACCTAGAAATCCCCTTAAAAGATGGTACATTTATTGCCCTTAACCAAGTCGTAGAATTTAAAATCATTAAAGGCTTTGAACAATTACTAAAAGATAATGCAGAAAAAAACTTCTATGTTTTTGCCAATGTTGACCCTAATATCATCACTGCAACAGAAGTAGTTGAAAAACTCCAACCAACCTTAAATGAAATAAAACAAAGTGGTATTAAGCTTGTCTTTAAAGGAGAAGCGGAAAAACAAAAATCCCTTAAAAGTGATATGCTTTTAGCTTCAGGCTTAGCTATTTTACTTATCATGCTTGCCATGTTGTATCTGTTTAACTCCTTTAGAGAGACATTTATCTTAATGAGTGTTATTCCTTTTTCACTTCTTGGAGTTTTAATAGGTCATAAAATTATGGGGCTGAACCTCTCAATGCCATCCATGATTGGAGCACTTGGACTTGCAGGAGTTGTCATTAATGATGGTATTATTATGATGACCTACTTAAAAAAAGCAAAATCTCTTAATGATGTATTCGTTCGTGCAACCAAAAGGTTTAGACCAATTATTCTTACAACCGTTACCACACTCATTGGTATGAGTTCATTAATATTTTTTCCGACAGGACAAGCTGTTATTTTTCAACCTATTGCTATAGGATTAGGGTTTGGATTGCTTTGGGGAACCATACTGAACTTGGTTTATCTACCTGTTCTGTACTCCTTTGCTAACAGGCTAAAATAGCGTTTTATTTTAGCCTTACTTTAATTTCTTCTCATCTAAGTTATCAAGCAATACAGGAACCACAAACAAAGAAGCTATAACAGCAGAAATGGTACCAAAAATTAGTGAAACACCAAGTCCGCCAAAAACAGCATCACTAGCAAGTAGTGTAGAGGCTAATATAATTGCCATAGCTGTTAAAAAAATTGGTTTTGAACGAATTGTTGTTGCTTCTATAATTGCCTCTTGTTGATTTTTTCCTTCTAAAATTAACTGTTTTGTAAAATCAATCAACAAAAGAGAGTTTCGTGAACTAATCCCAATTAAAGCAATAAAACCAATCAAAGAAGTTGCCGTTAAGAAAAATGTTGTACTTGTAAAAATATCCATCAATAAATGTCCAAAAATCACCCCAATGATTGATAAAAAACTAGAGAGCAATACAATACCACTTAAAGCAAAGTTTTTATAATAAAGTACCATCAATAAAAAGATCAGCACTAATGCTGCAATAAAAGCTCCACCTAAATCTCTAAATGTATCTAAGGTGACTTTGAGTTCCCCATCCCAGACAAGCTTAAGTCTCTCTCCACTACTTTTTTCAATAAACTCAAGATTTAAGAGATTCGAAGTAGTTACTTCATACTCTTTAGAAAAACTTTCTAAAAAAGTGCTTCGAGCTTCTAATAAAGGATAAATTTGTGAAACCATGTCTGTTGTAGCAACTACATGAATCACTGATTGTAAGTTTTTTGAATAACGTGTTTTAGGGTTCATCTCTTTTTTAAGTGTTACCACTTCACTTAAAGAGACTAGCCTATTTTTATTACTTTTAATTTTCAAACTTACTAAAGCACTTTGCATATTAATTTCACGCTGTTTTAATCGTAAAAAAACATCTATTTGAGTTGAACTACTCTTGATATTTTTTGTGGTTACAACTTGTCCATTAAAAGCTGTTTGAATAAGTTCAGAAACAGCTTGAGGCTCTAATGAGAGTCGTTTTATCTTGTCGTAGTTTAAGACTAAAGTATACTTATCAAAGCTTTCATCATTAAGTAAATCAGTATCTACTAAACCTTGTGTTTTACTAAAAACCTCTCGTACTTTATGGGCTAATTTTTGCATACTTTCAAAATTATTACCATAGATTTCAGCCACAATATCTGCCATAACAGGAGGACCGGCTGGTGGTTCAACCATCTTAATAACAGCTTGACTATTTATTTCGTTAACTGCACGGTTTAATAAAGGTCGTAAACGTTGAACCATTAAATACGAAGGTTCTGCTCTGTCATGTTTTTTTACAATATTCACAACAATCTCTGCAAAGTTTTCACCACTTTTTAAAGCACTTCCTTTAACTAAACCAGCAAAATCTAAAGCAGATGGTGTTCCTAAAAAAACCTCAATATCTAATATCTCTTTCTCTTTTTGCAAGACTGATACAATTTTATCGGTCACTTTTTTTGTTTGAGCGATGGAACTGCCACTATTTAAATCCACATAAATATTAAAAGTATTTGAATCCTTACCCGGTAGCATCTTTGCTTTAACAACTTGCAAAGGTAAAAGATAGACAGCTAATAAAAATGAAAAAAGTGTCATCAAAAGCACTATAGCTTTATTGGTTTTACTCTTTATACTCCATGTTACAAAGGCTCTTATACTTATCATTTTTGTCCTCTTTTTAACATTTTATTTGCAAAATATGGGGTAAAGATATATGCAATAATGAGTGAAGCAAACATAGCAACAGGAACATTAAGAGGAATTGGGCGCATAAATTCACCCATCATTTGCCCAACAAATGCCATTGGTATCATGGTTAAAATAATAGCAAATGTTGCAATGTTGGTTGAAGCTCCAATTTCATCAGTAGCTTCAACCATGATTTCATCATTACTTTTATGTTCACTTGATTTCAGATGAAAATGCCTATGAATATTCTCAACAACAACAATAGCATCATCCACCAAAAGACCAAGAGAGAGTAAAAAAGCGAAAAGTGTGATACGATTAATACTTTGATCTCCCAAATAAGCAATGAAAAGCGTAATTGCAAAAATAGCAGGTATCGTAAAGGTGACAATCATTGCCTCTTTCCAACCTAAAACAAAAACCAATAACAGTACAATAATAACAATAGAAATAAGCAGATGAAAAATCAATTCATTAACTGCATCATTGGCACGTTCACCATCATTTCGTGTTACGGTATAATATATTCCTTGGGCATTTAAAGCTACTTTCATATTTTGTAGTTCATGATTAATTGCTTCAGCAATAACAACAGCATTACTACCTTTAAGTTTTGAAAGGGTTAGGGTAATATTAGAAAAGTTTTTTTCCTCTTTTAAATTAATATAACTACTTTTATAGTTTTGAATGTCATGGCTTTTTGTGATAGTAGCAATATCTTTTAAATAGACTAAAGAAGAAGCAGAAATCATAATATTTTTAATATCATCAACACTTTGTAAAACATCATCAATACTAATGAGTTGAATCAACTCTCCTTGTGCTTTTTTACTCTGAGGTGTTTGGTTAATAATAGCATTTAAAGCTGTTTTTACCTCTAAAAGTGTTAAGTTATAACGATTAAGTTTATTCGCATCAAGGATAATATTAAACTGTTGTTTTTGTCCACCAATAATATTGGTCGTTGCAACATTTTCTATGGTATTAAACTGATGCTGAATCTGTTTTACTTTTTCATATAATTGTGTTGAAGAGAGTTGTTCATTTTTGCTATAAAATGCAATTGAGAAAATAGGAATATCAATATCAATATCCAAGGGTTTAATAAGTGGCTGACTCGCACCTATTGGTAAAATATCCATGTTTTGCATAATTTTATCGTAGACTTTTAAATTCGACTCTTCCTTATCTTCTCCAATATAAAAAGAGACATTAACAATTCCCATATCATTTCGTGCCATTGAATTAATATGCTCAACCCCTTTAATCTCACGCATTTTTCGCTCAATTGGTTTAATAATAACATTGGAAATCTCTTGGGAAGTTGCACCTGGTAGGGAAACTATAATAGTACTACCACTTACTACCATTTGGGGATTCTCTTCTCTTGGCATAAACTCTAGGGCTATAAAGCCCAAAAGAATAAGAAAAAGACCTAGAATTGGTGTCAAAGGATTATAAAGAAAAGTTTTAGAGAGTAAGCCTCCAATATTGTGAACTTTAATATCTTGATATGCCATTATAAATACTTATTTCACAAGAACTTGAGCATACATGCCCGGTAATATTTGATGTTCTGTTTTATTAAGTGCAATTTTAACGCGAAAATTACCAGATGTAGGATCAACATTGGGTAAAATTGCTTCAAGTTTTGCTCCAAGTGAGACGCCCATTGATTCGACAAAAACGGTTAATTCTTTAGCTGTATGAAATTGCTTTAAATGGCTCTCTCCTACATCTAAATAGATAACTAAGTCCTTTATATCACATAAGGTCAATAAAGGTTTTGATACGGTTGTTAACTCCCCCTCACTGATACTTTTTTTAATCACTAAAGCATTGGTTGAAGCAGTAATATCTAAATAGGAAAACTCTTTATTGATTTTTTCTAATTGACTTTGAAGTTGACTAATCTCTTTTTGTGATATCATTAAACTGTTTTCAAGGCGTTGTTTTTTAAGAGATACCTCTTCAAAAAACGTTTTACTTACCATCTGCTTTTCAAAAAGTTTTTTATAACGTTCATAATCTTTTTTTATTTTGAGATATTCATGTTGTAAGGTATTGTAATTTAAACGTGTTTGAGAAATAGAGAGTAAGAGTTGTGATTTCGTTGTTTCTAACTCTTGAGAGTCAATTTTAAGCAGTCTATCCCCTTTTTTAATAAAATCACCCTCTTGAACATAAACCTTTTCAACAAAACCATTATATTTACTTGCAACTGTTTTTTGATTATCACTTTGAATTAAACCAGAAAGAGTTAACTCTTGTCCTGCCAAAGAAAAGGGTAAAAAAAGAATATAAAATATTAAATATTTGGAAATTTTTTGCATCAATAGCTCACTTTATTTATTATAAGTACAAGTAATTATACGTTACAGTATCATACCATATTATTTTCAATAATAAAAGGT
>CAZIES010000119.1:0-7422 GCA_964538295.1 uncultured Arcobacter sp.
AAAAGTTTAGGGTATGAGCCATATATATGTAAAGATGAAGATGAAGCAAGAGAGTTAATCAAAGTATTGCCTCATGAAAAAAAATGGCCTTGTTTGTTTACTTCAAGTGATACAACGGGAGAAAAAGACTTTGAAGAGTTCTTTACAAATAAAGAGATTTTAGATATGAATCGTTTTGAGAACTTAGGTATAATTAAAAATGAAGCTCTTTATGATAATGATAAACTCAATGCTTTTGAAGTACAAATTAAAAAATTCCAAAGTGAGTTATTTTGGCAAAAAGAACAAATTGTTGAAGAGTTTTTTAAACTTATTCCTGATTTTGGGCATAAAGAAACAGGTAAATATCTTGATGGTAAGATGTGAAAATCGTAAAGAAAAAGCAAACTGCTTTGCTTTTTTAGATTTGAAACCAGAAGCGATGTGCTTTAGCACCGCTGGAGGCTATAGATGCAAGAAGTAGTAGATTTTATTCGACAAACTTTTAAAAGTAATGAATTTATCCCTTTACATGAACCACGCTTTATGGGTAATGAAAAAGAATATCTTAATGATTGTATTGATTCGACCTTTGTTTCAAGTGTAGGAAAGTATGTTGATGAAATTGAAGAAAAGTTTGCGCACAAAATAGGTGCACAATATGCGGTTGCTGTGGTTAATGGAACAGCTGCTTTACATATTTCACTTCTATTAGCTGATGTGACTTCTAATGATGAAGTTATCACCCAACCTTTAACCTTTATTGCCACTTGTAATGCTATTTCTTATCTAGGTGCAAAACCTATATTTGTTGATGTTGATAAAGATACAATGGGAATGAGTCCAAAAAGCTTAAAAAAGTTTTTGGAGGAAAACTGTTTCATTATAAATAATCAATGTATTAATAATATAACAAAGAGAGTCATTAAAGCGTGTGTACCTATGCATACTTTTGGACATGCCTGTAGAGTCGATGAAATTAAAACACTCTGTGATAAATGGCATATCACTCTTGTTGAAGATGCTGCTGAAAGCTTGGGAACTTATTATAATAATCAACATACTGGTACATTTGGAGAGTTATCTGCCTTTTCATTTAATGGTAATAAAGTCATTACCAGTGGTGGTGGAGGAATCATTGTAACCAATAATGAACTTTTAGCAAAGAAAGCCAAACATTTAACAACAACAGCAAAAGTTTCTCACACGTATGAGTATGTACATGATGAAATAGGGTTTAATTATAGAATGCCTAATTTAAATGCGGCTTTATTAGTTGCACAGTTAGAACAACTTGACTCTTTTTTAGCTTCCAAAAAGAGATTGGCTCACATTTATAAAGAGTTTTTTTCGACGTGTACAGATATCGAGTTTGTGGAAGAACCTCAAAACACAAACTCAAACTATTGGCTTCAATCAGTCTTACTAGAAAATAGAAGTGCAAGGGATGAGTTTTTAGAGTTTACAAATAAAAATGGTGTCATGAGTAGACCTGTTTGGAAACTTATGACTAAACTAGATATGTTTAAAGATTGTCAATCTACTTCACTAGAAAATGCTAAGTATCTAGAAGAACGAATAGTAAATATACCAAGTAGTGCAATATGAGTAAAGAGAATATAATATTAATTGGTGGAGGAGGACATTGTCACTCTGTAATTGATGTCCTAGAGCAAGAGAATAAATATAATATTCTAGGTATCATTGATTTACCTAAATTCAAAGGAGAAAAGGTTTTAGGTTATAGTGTCATTGGAAGTGATGATGATTTAGAACAGTTAAGAAAAAAGTGTAAAAATGCATTAATAACGCTTGGACATATACAGAGTAATGATTTACGAGTAAAACTCTTTGATAAACTAAAAAAAGCTGGATTTGAATTGCCTGTTATTGTATCACCACTAGCGTATGTCTCAAAACATGCTACTATTCAAGAGGGCACGGTGATTATGCACCATGCACTTATAAATGCTAATGTTAAAATTGGAAAAAACTGTATTATTAATACAAAAGCACTCATTGAACATGATGTGATTATTAAAAACCATTGTCATATATCAACAGCTTCAGTTATTAATGGTGGTGTGACAGTAGAAGATAATACTTTTTTTGGTAGTAATGCTACTTCAAAAGAGTATGTAGAAGTAAAAGGTTTTGTTAAAGCGGGGAGTATAAGTAAATGAGTGTTTTTATCATTGCTGAAGCAGGGGTAAACCATAATGGTTCAATTGAACTAGCAAAAAAGTTAGTTGATAAAGCAGTTGAAGCAGGTGCTAATGCTGTTAAGTTTCAAACATTTAAAACTGAAAGCCTTGTGTCAAAAAGTGCTCAAAAAGCTGATTATCAAAAAGATACAACTGATGAAAATGAATCCCAGTTTGATATGATTAAAAAGTTAGAATTAGATGTTGATACCCATCATGATTTAATAGCTTACTGCCAAAAGAAAAATATTATGTTTTTATCTACGCCTTTTGATTTAGAAAGTATTGATTTACTACATAAATTGGGCTTAGAAATCTTTAAAATTCCAAGTGGAGAGATTACAAACCTTCCTTATCTTAGAAAAATTGGTTCTTTAAAGAAAAAAGCCATACTATCAACAGGAATGGCGAATATAGGTGAAATTGAAGATGCCTTAGATGTTTTGATACACGCAGGTACACCGAAAAATAATATTACTATATTACATGCAAATACTATGTATCCAACTCCTATGGAAGATGTAAACTTAAGAGCAATGCAGACTATAGGTAATACATTTGACTGTGATTTTGGATACAGTGATCATACTTTAGGCATTGAAGTAGATATTGCTGCTGTAGCAATGGGTGCAACAGTGATTGAAAAACATTTTACTTTAGATATAACAATGGAAGGTCCAGATCATAAAGCGAGTTTAGAACCTGATGAGTTAATGCAAATGGTTAGAAGTATTAGAAATATAGAATTGGCCTTAGGTACTGGCATTAAAAAACCTTCTGCAAGTGAGAGTGGAAATATTGAAGTTGCAAGAAAGTCAATTGTAGCAAAGAAGAGAATATTAAAAGATGAAATCTTTACAGAGGAAAATATAGCAGTAAAAAGACCTGGTAATGGTATAAGCCCAATGAGGTGGGATGATATTCTTGGAACGTGTGCGAAAAAAAATTATGAAGAAGATGAATTAATATGAAAATATGTGTTGTGACAGGAACCAGAGCGGAGTATGGTCTTTTATATTGGTTATTAAAAGATCTTCAAGAAGATCCTTTTTTTGAACTTCAATTGATTGCTACAGGCATGCATTTAAGTAATGAGTTTGGTTTAACGTATAAGACAATAGAAAAAGATTTTAAAATAGATAAAAAAATAGAGATATTGCTCTCTTCAGATACACCTATTAGTATTGCCAAATCAATGGGACTTGCACAAATATCTTTTTCTGAAGCATTTGAGGAGTTAAAACCAGATGGGATCTTACTATTAGGTGACAGATATGAAATTTTTGCAGTAGCAAGTACTGCTATGGTTGCACAAATACCAATAGTTCATCTACATGGAGGAGAGAGAACAGAAGGTGCCTTTGATGATGCTATCAGACATAGTGTTTCTAAAATGAGTCATCTGCACTTTACTGCAACTGAAGAGTACAGAAATAGAGTAATCCAATTGGGTGAAAATCCAAATCGTGTTTTTAATGTTGGAGGATTAGGGATTGAGAATATTAAAAGGCTAAAACTTCTTTCTCGAGAAGCGTTTGAAAAGTCAATTGAATTTCCCTTGAATAAGAAAAACTTATTAGTAACTTTTCATCCAGTAACTTTGGAAAAAACAACAGCACAAGAACAGTTTACAGAGTTGTTAAGGGCATTGGATGAATTAGAAGATACCAATATCATTTTTACAAAAGCTAATAGCGATACAGGTGGGAGAATTATTAATCAGATGATTGATGAGTATGTGGCTAAACATGGTAACTGTATAGCTTTTACTTCACTAGGCCAGTTAAGATATTTAAGTGCTTTACAATATGTTGATGCAGTAGTTGGAAATAGTTCAAGTGGCCTTTTAGAAGCACCAAGCTTTAAAATCGCAACAATTAATATTGGAGATAGACAACAGGGGCGAACTAAGGCTAAAAGTGTTTTAGATTGTGAATGGACAAAAAAAGATCTTATGAAAGCTTTTGATACTGTTTATTCAAAAGAGTTTCAAAAAAGTTTGTTGAAATGCTATAACCCTTATGACAATGGAAACTCTAGCCAGAAGATTATAAAAGAGATTAAGCAAACGGATTTTAAGAGTATTTTAAAAAAAGAGTTTTATGATTTTAAACTTTAGGCAATTCTTGAACTTAGATTAAAATAATAATTGTTATAATGACTCTTTGAAGGAACTATTATGAACTATTCTGAAACTTTATTAATAGACAAAACTCTTACTATAAAACAATCCCTAAAAATAATTGATGAGGGGGCAAAAAGAATTGCTCTTGTTGTTGATAAATCAAATGTATTACTTGGAACGTTGTGTGATGGAGATATAAGAAGAGCGTTACTAAATGGTAAAAGTTTAGATTCTAGTATTGAGGATATATATCAAGTTTCACCTTGTGTATGTTCTATGCATGATTCAAAAGATAAGATTATTAAAACTGCGATTAAAAATAGAGTCTATCAAATTCCAATTGTTGATGATCAAAATAGATTAGTTGATATTGAAGATTTAGCTACATTACTTTCTACGAGAAAAAGAAACAATAAAGTTATTTTAATGGCAGGAGGACTTGGTACTAGGTTACAGCCTTTAACTGAAATTACACCTAAGCCTTTATTGAAAGTTGGAAGTCAACCTATTTTACAAACGATAATCGAGAACTTTGCTAATTATGGTTTTAAAGATATTATTATTAGTGTAAACTATAAAGCAGATATGATAAAGAACTATTTTCAAGATGGCTCAAAGTTTGGAGTTAATATTTCATATATTGAAGAAAATAAACGTTTAGGTACAGCTGGTGCGTTAAGTTTACTTGAAGAAGAGATTCGTGAACCTTTTTTTGTAATGAATGCAGATCTTTTAACAAATGTTAACTTTGAGCACTTACTAGATTTTCACTCTTATGGTGATGCTTGTGCAACAATGTGTGTAAGGGAGTATGAATCTCAAATTCCATATGGTGTTATCGAAACGAAAGAGGACAAAATAATATCAATACAAGAAAAACCTATCCAAAAGTTTTTTGTAAATGCAGGCATTTATTTGTTATCACCTAAGGTGTTAAATAAAATACCAAAAGATACTTTTTACGATATGCCTACTTTGTTTGAAGAGTTAATGGAGGATAATGAAAATATTCTTTCTTTTCCAATACATGAATATTGGTTAGATATTGGGCAAATGGTAGACTATGAAAGAGCCAATAATGAATTCAATGAGATTTTTTAGATGAGAGTATTAATTATTGGATATGGCTCTATTGGAAAAAGACACTATTCTGTTTTATCTAACTTAAATAATATCGAGTCAGTTTCTTTAGTAAGTAAACAAAAAAATATAGATTCCTCAATTTTAGTATATGAGAGGCTTGATATTGTTGATGATTTAGACGCATATCATTACTTTGTCATTGCTTCTGAGACTCATAAGCATTATGACCAGTTAAAGTATTTAGAAAATAGATTAAAAGGTAAAATTATATTTTGCGAAAAACCACTTTTTGAAACTCAAAAAGAGTTAGAAATTACACGAAATAGGGTTTTTGTAGGTTATGTACTTAGATATCATCCTTTACTTCAAAAGTTAAGAGAAGCGTTGAAAAATGAAAATATTATTAATGTAAATATTAATTGCGCTCAATATCTTCCTTTATGGCGACCTAATCAGGACTATAGAACATCTTATAGTGCAAGTAAATCTAAAGGGGGAGGTGTCCTTTTAGACTTAAGTCATGAATTAGATTATCTGCAATGGATCTTTGGTAAATTAACAGAAGTAAAAAGTTATCAGTTAAAAATATCTGATTTAGAAATTGATTCTGATGATATGGTGATAGTTATAGGTAAAACAGAAAAAAATGTTATGGTAACCTTATCAATAGATTACATAAGTAAAATTTCCAAAAGACGACTTTTAGTAGATAGTTTAGAAAAGAGTTTTGAATTAGATTTACTTACAAATACTTTTTGTAAAAATAATAAAAACAATAAAGAAGATAAAATAAAAGTAAATGCTCATGAAAAAAACTATATGTTTGAGCAAATGCATAAAGATATACTTGGTGAAGCTAAATATGCGTGTACATATGCAGAAGCATCACTTGTAATGGATACCGTAGTTTCTATTCAGGAGCAAAATATATGAAAACTGTTTTATGTACAATCTGTGCTAGAGGGGGAAGTAAAGGGATAAAAAATAAAAATATTAAACCTTTAGATAATAAACCATTAATTGCACATACAATTGAGCAAGCTAGAATGAGTGAGCTGTTTGAACATATTGTAGTTAGTACAGATAGTGATGATATAGTAAGTATTGCAAAAGAGTATGGTGCAGAAGTGTTTTTTAAACGAGATGCAAAAATGGCAAGTGATATAGCTGGAAAGTTAGATGTAATAAAAGACGCTTTTATAAGAAGTGAAAAATATTATGGTAAAAAGCTTGATTATCTAGTTGATTTAGATGTCACTTCTCCTTTACGTGATGTAAGTGATATTCTTAATTCGTTTAATCAATTTATAAAAAATAATAATTGTAATCTTATAACAGCAATGCCAAGTAGAAGAAGTCCATATTTCAATTTAGTTGAACAAGATAAAGATGGAAAGGTTTTTTTATCTAAATCTTTGGAGGGGCAAGTTTTAAGAAGACAAGATTCACCTAGTTGTTATGATATGAATGCGTCAATTTATATTTGGAAAAGAGAGATAATTTTAACTGAAACCAGTCTATTTTTAGAGAATACGGGACTTTATGTTATGCCAGAGGAACGTTCAATAGATATAGATACTGAGATTGATTTTGAATTTGTAGAGTTTTTATTGAGGAAAAGAGATGTTAAGAGATAAAATTATTGTAATAACTGGAGGGGCAGGATTAATTGGCAAAGCTTTTGTTCGTGCAGTTATTCAAAATGGAGCAATAGCAGTAATAGCTGACATTAATGAAGAGATGGCATTTAGTGTCAAGGAAGAGTTGTCTGAAGAATTAAATACTTCTTATATTGATTGTGTAAAACTGGATATAACTTCAAAGGAATCTTTAAACAAAACAATCATGTATTTAGATGCTAAATATGGGAAAATTGATGCATTAGTTAATAATGCTTATCCAAGAAATAAAAATTATGGAAAATTTTTTTTTGATGTTGAATATGATGACTTCGGTGAAAATATATCGCTTAATTTAGGGGGGTATTTTTTATCGTCTCAGCAGTTTGCACAATATTTTAGAAAACAAGGT
>CAZIES010000120.1:0-7355 GCA_964538295.1 uncultured Arcobacter sp.
ATATGCTATTGGTGCTTTGGTCATGGACATGGAGAAGTCTGAGGTAAAAGTACTTGTTCCTAAAAATCAGGAACAACCAGCTGTCATTTGGCTAACAGGTGGAGGCTGTGGAGGCTGTTCCATGTCTATGATAAATGGAACAAATCCTGCTTTTGAAGATGTTTTATTAAACATTATTCAAGTGCATTATCAAGTCTATTTATCTCAATCTTCGGGTGAAATGGCATTAGAACATACTTTCAATATTCAAAAACAGTATAAAAATGAGTTTATTTTGATACTTGAGGGTACAGTTTCAACAGCTTATGATGGACTTACTACAATTGCAGGACATTATGGTGGTAAGTTTATTACGATACAAGAGATGGTATTAAAACTTGCGAAAGATGCCAAATATGTCATGGCATTGGGTTCTTGTGCCTCTTATGGTGGAGTACCCTCAGCAGGGATTAATCCAAGTGGAGCGATGCCTTTATCCGATGTATTAAAAAATGTTCATAAAGGAACAGTTGTTAATGTACCTGGTTGTCCGCCTCATCCTGATGATGCTTTTGGAACTATCGTTGATATTTTAACGAAAGGGGTACCAAAGTTAGACAAAAATGGAAGACCCGAAAAATATTTCCCTAATATTCATCAACAGTGTCGATACTTAGAAGATTTCAAAAATGAAAACTTTGCACAAAGTCTTGGTGACGAGGGGTGTAAATTACAGCTTGGATGTTTAGGACCTAAAACAGCTTGTAATACAGAAACACGAGGTTGGAATACAATTCTTGGTGAAAAAAATGGTGTTAGTGGTTGTATTCAGTGTGAAAGTATGTGTATTGGGTGTACTGAACCAACATTTGTAAAAGGTGGCAAAAAGATATTTTACGCTGCTGTTGATACACAAGAAGATGATGGGGAGTTTTAAGATGAAAGTTAGAAAAATAATAGATCCTGTTCATAGAATGGAAGGGCATATGGGACTTGACATTATGATTGATAATGGCGTTGTCTCAGAAGCAAAGATTCAAGGTCCAATTTATAGAGGTTTTGAAAAGATTATGATTGGTCGAGACTATGGAGATGCACAGGTTTTACCTATTCGAATTTGTGGGGTGTGTCCTATGGTTCATACGGTGTGTAGCTCTAAAGCTGTTGAGTCACTATTTAATAATGTAGGAATAGAGTATAACGATAATCTTAGGTTGTTACGAAATATTGCCCATGCAGCGCATATGATTGCCGATCACGCTTTACATTTTTATCATCTTTCATTATTAGATTATGTGCAAGGTCCTGACCAAGCACCATTTATTCCAAGATATGATGGAGATTATCGTTTAGATAAACAACTCAATGACAAAGTCTTTGCAAACTATGTTAAAGGTTTAGAGTATGTACGAAGATATCGTTCAGCTGCAGCTTTAATTGCGGGAAAACTTCCCCATGCTATCTCTTTTGTACCAGGTGGTTGTACTGTTACTCCCACAAAAGAACTTATTGAAGATTATTATAAAATTATTAACCCTGTTAAAGATTTTATCAATAACTGGAAAGAGGATATGGAAATTATTTCATCGGCATACAAAGAGTATGATGGCGAAAATGGTATAGGAACAGGATTAAACAACTTTTTAAGTATGGGAGTATTTGAAGAGGATAATACTGATACAAAACATCTTTTTAAACGTGGTATTGTTTTTGATGGAAAAGCAGAAGCCCTTGATTTAGCATCTATTACAGAAGATGTTACACACACGTGGCAAACAGGTCAAGATGGACGCCATCCAATGCAAAATGATACGAAAGATGTCAGTCCAAACAAAGAGGGGGCATATAGTTATATAACTTCTCCAAATGTGAAAGGTCGCATGGTTGAAGTTGGTCCTGTTGCACGGCTTATTATTGAGGGGAAAATTGAGCCAAATGCTTCCGTGATGAATCGTCATAGAGCAAGAATCATATCAGCTGATATTATGGGAAATCGTATCGATGATTGGTTAAAAGAGCTAGAGCTTGGTAAAAATGGGATGGTGGATATTTCTACACTACCAGATGGAGAGGGATATGGGCTCTCAGAAGCACCAAGAGGTTCTTGTAGTCATTGGATAAAAGTCAAAGATGGGAAAATAACTCATTGGCAAGCAATTCCTGCAACTAATTGGAATGGAGCACCTAAAAATGCAAAAGGTGAGAATGGAGCAATTGAAAAGGCATTGATGGGTACTCCTGTAAGAGATCATAACAACCCTTTTGAAGCCTTAAGAGTAGTAAGGTCATTTGATCCTTGCATGGCATGTACAGTACATGCAATTACGCCAGAAAAAGACCTTGGTAACTTTGTAGCAACAAGATTTGGAGATGGACTATGAAAAATATAATTAAAATGATGATAAGTGTGTTGTTATTATCAACAACCTATGTGTTAGCAGATTACGTAATTAATGATAGGGTGATATCAAATCTTGAAAAAGCAAAGGTACCTAAACCTACTTTAGATAAGATTTCTGAGTTAAAGGGACAGCAAGCAGCAACAAAAGATCTGTTTTTAAATTTATTATCAACTAAACTTTCTAAAACAGAAATTAATAAAAAAGTAAGTCGTAAGTTAACTGTCTTAGATGTGACTTATTCCCATGCAGATTCACGAATTGATGAAGAACTTGCAGATGGAAACCCAGATTTTAATCCTTTAAAAGAGGCACTTGGCGAAGAGGCTTATAATAAAGCAATGGCAAGTGGTGAGTATGGATATACAGGTAATTTAAAGTGTCGAGTATGTCATAGAGACTTTTTTATGGGAAGAAAAAAAGATGCCCATGTTTTTACTTTTAGAAAGCATTTGGCAAAAAACTTTGCTGATGAGTCAAAATGTTTAACTTGTCATACAACAGGATTTAATATTCCTACAGGGTTTGTTGATAAAAAATCAACTAAAAAGCTTAAAGATGTTTCATGTGAAGGATGTCATGGACCAGGAAGTAAACATAATGATTTAGGAAAAGCGGGTGGTTTTTTAGCAGGAACTGATAGTCCTGATGTTCTTAAAAAAATGTGTGTCGCATGTCATACGGAACGATGGAATAAATCTTATTCTGATATTCATAAAGCGTATGATCATTATAAACAGGCTGAAACAGCAGCTAACAAGCGATGAAAAAGCTAATAATATTGCCATTTTTGGTACTTTTTCTGTATGCAAATGAAAAATTTGTAACAGAGAAAGGGGTTGAGTATTGTTTAAATTGTCATAAAGTTATGTATAATGATTGGTCTAAGTCTATGCATGCATTTTCAGAAAAAGATCCTTTAGTACAGAAATTTTATGAAATTTATAAAAGCAAGAATCTCCCAATAGAGGACTGTAAGAAGTGTCACTCTCCTTTACAAGCAGAGTTTAAAAATGATACTTTGGATGGAAGAGTTCTTTGTATTTTTTGTCACTCTATTAAAGGTGTCAAAGATAAGTCTAAATTTGGGATAGATTATTACCATTATGAGTTTTCAGACTATTTTAGAGGTCCATATGGAAGTATTGAGAAAGAGGGGCATAAGTCAGCTAAAACAAAGATTTTTAGAGAAATTGATATTTGTAGTGGTTGTCATAGAGTTGATAAAAAGAAGTTTAATCAAAACTATTTATGCCAAAAGTGTCATATGCCTTATCAAAAAAATTCATTGATTGCGGATAATGGTAACGTAAAGCGAACAATATATCGACATAAGTTTGAAGGTGGACACTCTATAGACCAGTTACGAGGTGCAATGTCAGTTGATGTAAATATAGAAACTACAAATAGTACAACAGAACTTCTCGTAACTGTTGAAAATGAAGCAGCCCATGAAATTCCTTTTGGATTTGCATTTAGAGAGATTTATCTTATTGTAAAAGGGTATGATGAAAATGAAAAAGTTGTTTGGACAAGTTTAAAAAAGTCTGCATATATTGAAGATAAGCAGGCTTACTTTGGAAATACCTATAAAGATGAAGACCTTTTAGAAGCACACTCTAAAAAGTTGAAACCGTTAGAGAACTTACGTTTACAGGTAAATGCGAAACGAGAGTTAAAGTATAGTATACCAAATACTAAGATTGCTTACATTAAAGTCGAGGGTTTTTATAATTTAGTTTCTAAAACGGTTTTAGAAAAACTAAATATTGAACAAAGCTTATCTGAAACAAAGATGATACTATCTGAGGAGTTTGAAGTTGAGTAAGGTAGAAGAGAAAATACTTATTATGGGAATAGGAAACTATCTTATGGAAGATGATGGTTTTGGTGTTCATTTTATCAAGTATTTAGAAGAGAAGGAACTTCCTAGTAATGTTACACTAATTGATGTAGGAACATCAATTAGTGATCATTTAGATTTATTATGTGAAACTGATAAGTTAATATGTGTTGATGTTGCTGAAGGAGGAGGAAGTCCTGGTGATATTTACAAGTTTACACCTGCAGATATAAACTATCAAAATAGTAAATATCATAATGCTCATAAGATTACCATCTTTGATACATTAGAAATTGTTCGTACACTTAAGGGGAATATCCCAGAGTGTACAATTTTAGCTGTAGAACCAAAAGATTATAATCTTGAGATTGGATTAAGTAAAGAAGTTGAAGCGGCTTTAAAAAAAGTTTATCTTTTAATAAAAGAGATGATTTAGATAGTAGACCTATATTAAAATGATATTGTAAAAGAGTGAAGGTAAATGAGATGTTAAATGTAAGTATAAAAACTAAACTACTTGTTATGGTATTGATACCACTTTTAGGAATGTTTATAGCTATATCAAATATTGTTTTTGAAAAGCATAAAAAAGTTGAAGAAATTCTTGTGCTTGAAGACTACTTTTTACACTCACAACATACATTAAAACTTATTAGCTCTTTACAAGAAGAACGGGCGTTAATGTCTAAGTTTAAGCTTTTTAAAAAAGATGAATATAAAACACAACTTGAAATGTTAAGACCTAAAACAGATGCTTTATATAAACGATTTAACGCTTTAATAAGTGATAAAAATATCACTATAAAAAGTAGTGAATTTTCAAAACTTTATAATCAAAGAAAGAGTAGTCATAGTTATAATCAATTAGTCACTTTTTTAAATGATACGATTATTGCAAAATTCTCTATTATTAGTAATATAAAAGAGATTTCACAAGAGAATTCAACAGTTGCAACGTTATTAAAGATTAAAGAAAAAGCACTTCTTGAAAACTCATTGTTAGAAAAGTTTTTTCATACTAATAGTATTACTCCAACAGATTTTAATAATTTTGGCTTTTTAGTTAATGACCAAAAAAATCGTTTAGAGGCATTAAGTGGCTTAATTAATAAAGAGCAAAAAAATGACTTAGAAAAAATTAAAAAAAGTAGATCTTTCCAAAAGGTAAGTCAAATTAGAGAGATTGTAATAGGTAAAGTTCAAAAAGATGAAATTTTAACAAAACTTCAGCAAGAGATTGGATTTGGTGGATTAATACAACTTTTTAATGATTTTGCTTTAAATGGTGATGAAGAAAATTTAATAAAATTTGATGAAAAGTATAGTCTGTTTTTAGAACTTCTTGAAGAGTTCTCTGATAATGCCTTTATAACCCCTGATGAAGAGGAGATGTTAGATATTATAGAGGCAGTTTTTTCAGAATATAAAGATTTATTAGATGAAATTGTGGAGTTAAAGGAGAGTGAGGCAAGTTTAGAAGAGATTACTAATGCGATGAAAATTGATGGAAGTGAGGCTCTCATAGCTATTAAAGAACTTTCATCAAATATTCAAGGTATTGATAATAAAGAGTGGAACGAAGTTTCAATACAACGAATAGAGCACTTTACTCAATTAGAAGAACATTTAGTTAAAAAGTTAAAGCAGACTATTAATCATACATTAACATCAGAGAATAATTTATTTTGGTTTTTTACGGTTTTAGCTGTTGTTATTTTATTAGCTACTTTACTGATTACTTTTATTACTACTAGGAATATTATTAAAGAGATTACTCTTTTTGAGAATGGTATTTTAGATTTCTTTGAGTATTTAAATAAGAAAAAAGCGAATGTAAAACCATTAGATACAAATGTTAGTAAAGAGATTGCGCGTATTGCAGAGACAATTAATGAAAATATTGTCAAAACTCAGCAAACTATAGAGAATGATGAAAGATTTATTCAAGATGTTTCTATTATGATTGATGAGATTAATAAAGGATATCTGTATAAGCGATTTGAGACACCAATTGAGTCTGAAAACCTTGAAAAACTTAGAGTAAAAATGAATTTAATGCTAGAAAATCTTAATAGTATAGTTGGTGGAAGTACCAATAAGATATTAGATGTTTTAACAAGTTTTGCAAATTTAGATTTTACAAATTCTATTAGAAATGACAATGGGAAAATTCCTATAACACTAAATAATGTTGCAAAACTAATCACAGAGATGCTTGTGGAAAATAAATCAACAGGTTTAAAATTAGAAAAAACTTCACATACTCTTTTAGAAAATGTTGATTTACTTAATAATAATTCAAGTGAAACTGCTGCTGCTCTTGAAGAAACTGCTGCAGCTTTAGAGGAAGTAACAGGTAATATACGTAATAACACTGAAAATATTGGTTCTATGGCATCTTATGCAGATAAACTTTCAACGGCTTCAATCCAAGGAGAGAAACTTGCTAAGGAAACAACCGTAGCAATGGATGAAATTAATGAACAAGTAGAACATATTAATGAAGCTATCGCAATTATTGATAAGATAGCTTTTCAGACTAATATTTTATCATTAAATGCTGCTGTTGAAGCTGCTACTGCAGGAGAAGCAGGTAAAGGTTTTGCAGTTGTGGCACAAGAGGTGAGAAATTTAGCTTCACGAAGTGCAGAAGCAGCTAAAGAGATTAAAGATTTAGTTGAGGATGCGAATCGTAAAACTAATGAAGGTAAAAATATTTCACAAGATATGATAACAGGATATAATAATTTAAATGAGAATATTTCTCAAACAATAGATTTGATTAGTGATGTAAAATCTGCATCAGTTGAACAGCTCAATGGAATTGAACAGATTAACGATGCTATTGGTGAGCTTGACCAAAAAACTCAAAAAAATGTAGCTATTGCACATAACGCAAATGAAATTGCTATAAAAACAGATGAATTTGCAAAAGTTATTGTAGAAAGAGCAGATGAAATTAAGTTTAATGGAAAAGATGAAATTAATTAAATGAATTAGAACTTAATCTAACATTTTATTAAAATAACATCTCATAAGTGAGTTGCTATGTAGTCTATAGCAAAACTCACTAATAAGGTTTTTATTTTTTAGAATTAAGTCGTGATTGGTACTCTTGTGGGTGTTTACAAACT
>CAZIES010000121.1:0-7218 GCA_964538295.1 uncultured Arcobacter sp.
ATCATTACTAAGGTAATAACACTTTTTTTAAATATTGTCATGGGTTTCTCCTTTTAATAACTCATCAATATAGATTTTCAATTTTTTATATTTTAATTTTATCTCTTGATTTGTTAATGTCCTATCTTCAAAAGATTGCAAAATTTTTATGACTTTATTAAGCCCAAGATTTAAACAACTATTTTTTATATAATGTGCTTTTTGAACGATAGTATCATACGAATCTTGATTTATTGCATCTTCTAGCTCAACTAAATCTCGAACAATATCATCTCTAAAGTTTTGAATTAAAACTTGAGCCATTTCAGCAGGAACGCCTAATAACTCAGAAACTTTTTGCTCACTTAACACATCACTATTTTTAAGCTCTACTGGCTTAGTTATAAAAGAAGTATCCTCTTGATGTTCAGCTTTTAAATAGAGACTAAAGAGTTCAGCAAGTTTATTAATATCTATTGGTTTACTTAAATATTCATTCATACCAAGAGTTAAGAATCGCTCTTTATCACCTTTAATTGCATTTGCCGTTAATGCAAAAACAGGAGTACTATTTAAATGATTTGTTTTTTCGTAATCTCGTATCTTTTTAAAACTCTCTATTCCATCTAAAACTGGCATATTAATATCCATTAGTACTAAATCAAAATCCTCTTTTTGATAGACTTCAAAAGCTTGAACTCCATTGGTAACAATCTCAAAAGAAACCCCAAAGTTTGATAGAATATGCTTAATTAGCTCTTGGTTAGCTTTATTGTCTTCTGCTACTAAAATTTTACCTTCAAAAGTTGAATCTTTTGTTATCGTAGGAATTTTCTTTTCATGGTTATTTAAATGTAACATCTCTTGAATAGAGTCATTAATTTTTGAAGCATAAAAAGGTAAAGTAACCGCTATCTCATTTTTATGTAGTTTAACCTTACTTTGTTCTTCATCATTTTCAAATAAGATTAATCGAGGAAGATGAGGGAAAATTGTTCGTAGATTATCTAACTCCTCTAAACAATCCTTTTCAAATGAAAAAACAATAATATCAATAGTAGAAGAGGGTTGTTCAGTAACATGTCCAAAAATATTTAAGTAACGCTTTACATAAGTAAAAAGATCATTTTGCGTATTACCAACATAAATATTTAGATTGTGTACATATCGGCTTTGAGTGTGATAAAAACTACTATCACAAACATCAAAAACAGCATCAAACCAAAAAGTTGTTCCTTTACCCACTTCACTTTGTATCTCAATATGTGAATTAAATGATTTAACAATATGGCTACAAATACTTAACCCTAAACCCGTACCTTCGTACTGTCGATTACTTTCATGATCAATTTGAATAAATGGTTTAAATATAGTGTTTAGTTTTTCTAAAGGAACGCCAATACCTGTATCTTGAACTTCAAAACGTATTTTTACGCTATTTTCTTCTTGCTGCAAACACACTATATCTAATTTTATTTCACCAAGTTCTGGTGTAAATTTAATTGCATTAGATAAAAAATTAGATAAAACTTGACGTAAACGTATCCCATCAGAAATAACACATGGTGGAATCTTTTCATCAATATTAAAAATCAATTTAATATTTTTTTGAGCTGCTTTACTAGAAAAGAGATCAATCACATGTTCACTCATATTAAATAAGTTACACTCTTCTAAAGTAATATCAAAATTACCACTCTCAATTTTTGAAATATCCAAAATATCATTAATAATTCCAAGTAAAGAGTTTGCACTTGATTCAACAATATTAGCATATTTACTATTTTGAGTACTTAATTCTGCTGAGGCACTTAAAAGATTTGAAAATCCTATAATAGCATTAAGTGGTGTTCGTATTTCGTGACTCATATTTGCTAAGAAAGTTGATTTAGATCGATCTGCATGCTCTGCATTAAGTTTTGATTCAACAAGTTGTGTAATATTTAACCGAATAGCTAAATACTCCTCAATCTCATCTTTATTATTAATAATAGGTACAATGGTAGATGCCACATAATACCCTGTTCCATCTTTACTTAAATTCTTAATCTGCCCCTTCCAAATTTGTTTAGACGTTATGGTTTTCCATAAATCAACAAAAACTTCATCAGGAGTATCAGGGTGCCTTATAATACGGTGATTTTTCCCTATTAACTCCTCTTTAGTGTAGCCTGATATTTCAATAAAAGCATCATTTACATAAGTAATGATTCCCTCTTTATCTGTCTTTGAAACAATAGCACTAAAATCCACTGCTCGTTTATACTCTTCAAGAAGCTTATTACTTGAAGCAAGTGAAGAAGTACGTTCTTGTAACTTTTTCTCAAATTTTTCCGTTGATTCACTATGTTCTTCTTGTCGTCTATAAGCAATCACTGCATAATGAATTCCTAAAATAAAAATTAGTAATACCATAAAAAGAACTAAATTAAAGGTTTGACTCGAAGTTAATACTAAGCCTTTTTGGTAAGGAACCATAACTTGAATAATCCCTCTAGCATCCCCAATTTCCCAGTCATCTTTAGGAGTATCAGCACGACTATTATGACAAGCAACACAAGAGGGATCATAAAAGATATCAGCAATAGCCACAATAAACTGATCACTTTTCTCTTCTTTTATTCTTTTTGTATAAATTTTATTGGGATTTTGTAATAACCAAGATAAAGACGCTTGCTCATAATCTTCTAAAACTCTGTTATTTCGGTTAGGAAAGGGATACTTACTGTACATTTTTATTGTCATTGCATCTTGTGCAATAAGTTCACTCATATTATGTAATAAAGTTGCAGGTAAAGGAACAGTTGTATCTACTTTTGCATGGTCATAGTTAGCATTTAGCGTGGTATGCTTTTTAATTTTACTTAAAATATTAGACGTATAATAACTTCTAAAAACTTTCAAATTATTAATAGTAGAAAGAGACTCTTTAATAATTTGTGCCTCTTTATTCTCTTTGGAATAGTTCGGCAATAAAAAAAATGTTAAATAAATAATGATTAATGTTACAGCAAGAATCGGACCAATATAAGGGTTGATAAAAAGAGATAAAAGTCTCATAAACGCTTTGATAAAAAGTCCTTATAATATTTTCGATTATTTGACAATATAATAATAGCTTAACCTTTAAACCTATGTTAATTATTTAAATAATTTTATAAAAACATAGTCTCAGAATAGTACTTGAAACTATTATATAATATTTTAAAAACAAATAGACCATTAATTATGCCTTTATTACATAATGGTATCTTTTTATTAAAACTTAATCTTATGAATAATATAATAACTCCTTATAAGTCTATTTTTCAACCAAAGGATATCTATGACCATCAAGAAAAAATCAGCGCTATTAGTTGGTATATTCATTATTTTACTTATTTTAAATGCTATAGGACTTTTTGTCTCTATGAACAGAATAAAAAATGCCAATGACCATTTAATCATGGATGCCAAAATCACCTCTGCCTTTGAGAACCTTAAATTTACCCTTAAAGATTTACAAGAGATTGCTACAGATGCCTCTTTAGTGGGAGATGAAGAAGGACTTAAAGAGTTAGATATCGTAAAACAAAGCTACATAGAACAACACAAAAAGATTGAAGCAATGCCTATTTCACAAAATGAAAAAATGCTTCTAAAAGATATTGATGAACATTTTGTAATCTACTTTCCGGCACTAAAGAAGATGGCACAATATGGAGTAGAACGCGTCAAAGCTCGTAAGTCCTCTATAAAAGAGATGTCAGGTTTTGATAAAGCAGTAACTGAAATAGAAAAAAGTATTGATAATATCATGGAAATAGATGATTACACCCTACTTGAAATTCAATTTGGTATTATCTCTATTCAAGAAATTTTAACCGATGCACTTGCTGTTGGAGATATATCAGGGTTTGATGAAGTTGATAATGTTCAACGAAAAGTACTTGCCATGATAAGTCAAGTTATCAATCAAGAATCTGCATTAGAAGTAACATTAACCATGCTAAAAAATAATATCAAAGCCATGGTAAATGCAGGAAAAAAGATGGCTAATAAAGGTAAAACTTTTTCAGAAATGATTATTAAAACCAACAGTGAAATGCAAATTGTTGATAAAAACTACACTGTTATTGAAGAGGATATTAAAAAAATTATTGCTGAACAAAAAGGACTTATGGAGAAATCCATTCAAGAAGATACCGATGTTATTAATAATGCACAAACCATTGCTGTTATTTTAACTATTACTTTTATTATTGCTGTTATTTTCTTGGCTGTAACCATCAAAAGTATTTTATCTAATATTACAAAACTGGATATTGGAGTAGAAAATCTACTGCATAGTGAAACCGCTTCTAAAGTTGACATTGCAACAAATGATGAAATAGGAAATATCTCAACCAACTTTAATATCTATTTAGAATCACTACAAAAAGAGCTTGAAGCAGATAAAAAAGTTATTGATGAGGCACGAACAGTTATTGGAAAAGTTAATGCTGGTTTATATAATGACAGAATTAAGCAAAAACCAGGTTCAAGTGAAGTTGAAAAGTTAATCGAAGAGATTAATAATATGATTGATACAACACAAAAAAATCTTACAGTAATTTCAAAAGTACTTGTTGCCCTTTCTAATGCAAAATATGATTATAATATTCCACATATTGAAGGAGTAACAGGACTTATAGCATCTCTTTTACAAGGTACTCAAGTTACCCAATCAACAATTAATGAAGTCATGGCACTCATTGATAACTCTAATAAACGACTCACCTTTAGTGCTGAAGATTTAAATATCGCAGCAACAAAACTAAGTAACTCTTCAAATGAACAAGCAGCAGCCCTAGAAGAGACAGCAGCAGCTATTGAAGAAGTAACCTCTACTATTGAGCAAGGTACTGAAAATACTGCAAAAATGGCTCAATATGCTAAAAATGTTACCCAATCAAGTATGACTGGAATAGAGTTAGCCAATAAAACTTCTAATTCTATGGATGCCTTAAGTGCAGAAGTAAATACTATCAATGATGCCATTACGGTTATTGATCAAATTGCTTTCCAAACCAATATTTTATCACTAAATGCAGCCGTTGAAGCAGCAACTGCAGGTGAAGCTGGTAAAGGATTTGCAGTAGTTGCACAAGAAGTTAGAAACCTAGCTGCAAGATCAGCTGAAGCAGCGAATGAAATTAAAGGTTTAGTTGAAAGTGCTACACAAAAAGCTAAAGAGGGTAAAGTCGTTTCTGATAAAATGATTGAAGGTTTTAATGAACTTAATGGAAACATTAATACCACCATTGAAATCATTAATGATGTAGCCAATGCAACAAAAGAGCAACAAGAGGCAATGGTTCAAATTAATGAAACGGTTAACTCACTAGACCAAGCAACACAAACCAATGCTGCCTTAGCCTCAAATATTAGTGATATGGCACAAACAACTAAAGACTTAGCACTGCAACTTCAAGGAGCAGTTGATAACACCAGTTTCTCGCCAGAAGCAAAACGAAAAGTGTGCGATACCAATATGATTTTTAAACTCAATAAACTTAAATCAGATCATATCAATCTTAAAAATGACAACCTCTGTTTATGTCAAGCAGGAAAAACATTTAGTGTGAAAAAACATACTGAATGTGATATGGGGCAATGGTTAATTGCCAATGAAAATTCAGAGTTTGCAAAAACTGAACTTTGGACTGAAATCAACGATTGTCATAAAAAATATCATGGAATGATTCAAGATACAGTAGACTTATACGCAGAAGAGTATAAGAATGGTCAAATTTTTTCTGTAACTGAAAACGCAGAGAAACAAGTACGAAGAATTTTTGAACTTTTAGACCAACTCAAAGAACATAACTGTGACATCCAATTTAAAAAGAGAGGAGCATAATCATGGCACAAGGACAAGAAACAATTTTAAATGATAATGCTTTTTTAGTCAGTGAAACCGATGCAAAAGGAAATATCATCTTTGCTAATCAACAATTTTGTACTGTAGCGGAATACTCCCAAGAAGAATTAATAGGAAAACCTCATAATATGGTACGCCATCCAGATATGCCCAAGGCTGCCTTTAAAGATCTTTGGGATACGGTTAAGTCTGGAAGTGTTTGGCAAGGGTTTGTAAAAAATAAAACAAAGTCAGGTGGTTACTACTGGGTAATAGCAACTGTCTACCCTTATAAAAATGAAAACGGTGAACAGTGTTATATGTCGTGTCGACGTAAACCTACACGAGAAGAAGTAGAAAAGTACACTGCTCTTTATAAAACAATGCATTAAAATTTAGAGCTGTAGTATTCAGCTCTAAATTATTAAATTCTAATAACAAAAAATATTATTCAAACAAGAAAATAACTTTTAAAAATATATTTTTAACTTCCTAATCAATTATGACATATTGGTGACACTTTTATGCTATAATTACTACTCAATTTACCTAAAGGAACTATTATGGAAAGTTTACATTTACTAATAACTGCTGTATTATGTATTGGTGTAACAAGCCTCGTTGGTGTTTATTTCTTCGATAAGAGAATGTCAATAAAAGAGTAATATTTTATAAATAAAATAATACATACGTTTGTATTATAAAGTCTATAGTTAACTTAATACACAAGCACTCTTTCTTGCATTAAAAAAATTTTTCCTAGCTTTTTTACACGTATAGTGATATAATTCATGAAAAAAAGTAACTTCATGATAAAAACCCCTTATGTTGCAACTGATGGTATCATCAAACTCTATGATGAAAACAATAACTTTCAAGGTATTATTTTTATACAACGACTTAATCCTCCCTTTGGGATCGCCTTACCTGGCGGTTTTGTTGATATTGGTGAGAAAATAGAAGATGCCCTTATTCGAGAGATGAAAGAAGAAGTATCTCTTGATATCACCATTGAAAAGCTCTTAGGTGTTTACTCTGATCCCAAAAGAGATAGCCGTTTTCATGCAGTTTCTGCCGTTTTTATTTGTCATGCAACAGGTACTCCAAAAGCAGCAGATGATGCAAAAGAGGTTTATATCTACCCTCCTAATGAAATACCACTAAATAAACTCGTATTTGATCATAAAGAGATACTTGAAGATTTTTTAAAAATAGACTCAACTTAAAAAATTATTTTTGTCTTTTCTTATATAAAATAAGTATAATACTAGTATCATGAAAGAACAAAGATTAAAACTAGTCAATAACTTATCACTCTTTTTTAACTTTATTAATGAATCAAATGAAATTATTTTTAT
>CAZIES010000122.1:0-7031 GCA_964538295.1 uncultured Arcobacter sp.
ATGAAAAAAATAGGAATGCTTGGTGGGATGTCATGGGAATCAACGTCAACGTATTATAGACTTATAAATGAAGAGATAAAAAAAAGATTAGGTGGTTTGCATAGTGCAAAGATAATCCTTTCAAGTGTTGACTTTGAAGAGATAGAGAAATTTCAGCATAGTGCTTTGTGGGATGAAACGGCTAAAATCTTAGCAACAGAAGCACAAGCAGTTCAACATGCACAGGCTGATTTTTTGATTATTTGTACCAATACAATGCATAAAGTTGTACCTACAATTGAAAAAAGTATTGATATTCCAATTTTACATATTGCAGATGCCACAGGAAATGCCTTAGTTAATGCTGGTGTTAAAAAAGTCGCATTGTTGGGTACTAAATTTACGATGACAGAAGCGTTTTATAAAGATAGAATTCAAGAAAAATTTAACATTGAAGTTGTTATTCCAAATGAAAAAGAGCAAGAGCTAATTCATGAGGTCATTTATAAAGAGCTTTGTTTAGGTAAAATCTGTAGAAATTCTCGAGATGAATACATAAAAATTATAAAACGACTTGAAAAAGAAGAGGAAGTGCAAGGGGTTATTTTAGGTTGTACTGAAATAGCCATGCTAATTAAACAGGGATATGTGGATATTCCTATTTTTGATACAACCAAACTGCATGTATTAAGTACGGTTGATTTTGCGTTAAGTTCAAATAAAAGTTTATGAAAAATAATATAAATATTGTCATGTTAGGAGATTCTCTAACAGCAAGAGGTGATTGGAAAACTTTACTTGAAGATAATAGTATTGTCAATTTTGGTAATGACGGGTATACCACCAAAGATATTTTATCAAAGCTTGATGTTCTTCTTGATATTAAACCTAAAAAGGTTTTTTTTATGGCTGGAGTGAATGATATGAGCCTCTCTATTGGTTTAGATGAAGTTTTTAAAACTTATAAAACTATCATAGAAGCCTTAATTAATGAAAATATTACTCCTATTGTTCAACTCACTTTATATACTACTATGCCAGCTATTAATAAAAAAGTGACCCTTTTTAATCAAATGGTGCAAAACTATTGTGATGATAAAGGAATTGTGGTTATTAATTTCAACGAAGCCTTTGTGGATGAAGAGGGGTTATTACGACAAGATTTGACAACTGATGGATTGCATTTAGGGCAGAAAGCATATAAGGCATGGGCTTATAAACTAAAACAACTAAAGGGCATCTTTTAGCAAATTTTGGCGTTATCGTCAAAATTAAAAAACTCACTTACTTTAGTAAGCTCCTTCTTTAATTTTTCCTCTGCCTTGAACTTTACAAAAATATACCCTTTATTTGTTTTGTTTAAATGTGTCTTTTATGAGTAAATCACTTAACTTTTAGCTATACTTCCAAAAACAATTTGGAGATTTATGGATTTTAATAAATTAGACGATCAGGTAAAACAAGAACTTAGCCAAGAGATTCTTGGGTTTGCTAACAGTATGGGTGGGAAAAACTTCTTTTTAAAAATGATTGAAGATATTCGAGCAGAAAAACCTAACCCTCTTTTAAATAAAACAGCAACGTTTCATACGTCAAAAGTTAAAGTAAGTTTGAGTAAATCAATGTACAAAGAGACTTTTTCACTGCTTTTTGACGCCATACGACGTGAAGAAAAAAACGGGGATATGATTGCAGGAATTAATCCAAAAGAGTATAAAGCAACTATGAATATGATGAGAACCTTAGCCAAAGTGACTGTAACGGTTACTCCTAAAGATGAAAATGATGGTGAAGGGTTTAGTTTTAATATTTTAGATACAAGTGTTGAGAAACAAACAAAAGTAACCTTTGCTTTTAAAGCAATCTTCTTTTATCATTTAGATGAGGCAAAAAAGGCGTTGGCTTTTAAAGGTTAGTCATCTTTTTTAGTTCAACAATAGGTTTTGTATCCTCTAATAGAAGTACGGGTTCTACAAAGGGGGCAAGGCTTAGAATAAAATTTAAAATAGAGATGATAGGTGTTGCATAAAAGAATTTAACTTTATTATTGTAATGCCACAATCTATCAGCGTATTGAAGTATTTTATAAGTTGTATCACCAATATTGTCATTGTTTCTATCAAAGCCTGAGTAATGGTCCCAATAGTTACCTTCTACAATATTTTTAGAGGTTCGATTACCTCGAACACTTTTTACGACATCATCAATATTTCCAATAATGGTATTATTTTTAATAAGGTTTTGTTTAATAGCACCATGAAAGTGCAAGGCTTCCATGTTATAGCTGATTTCATTATTTGTAATAAAACGTTTAATACCTACTTCATTATGTTTAGCATCAATATAAAAGGCTTTACTATTAAAAGTAACAATATTATTGTTAAATTTGAAGTTTGATACACCTTTAATAAGTACACCAATTCCTGCTCTTCCAATACTACTTTTGATGATGTTATTTTCAACCTTGGTGTTTTTTGCTCCGCCAAAGATAAGACCAACGGAGTTAAAAGTAAAGTGGTTATTATCAATGGTGTTATTATTACTTTTAAGAAAGTGTAATCCAAAGCGTGATTTTTCAATATGGTTTTGTGTAAAAAGATTGTTATGTGAGTATTGAAAGATAATATCTCTTGAGTTATAGATTTCATTATTTCGAATCGTGTTATGGCTACTATAGAAGAGTTTTAAAGCGTTTCCTCTAAGGCTTATCTCTAAATCTTTTGAGGTAATATAGTTGTTTTCAATAGTAGAGTGTGTTACCATACCCATATCAATACCATATAACGTATCTTGAATTTTACAATTATTAATATGAATGTTTTTTGCATTGGAGATTTTGATACCTGCATCTCTATTCTCTAATCGTTTTCCACTACCTTGAATAGTGAGGTTTTTAAGAGTAACATTAGAAGAGGTTATTTGAATGACACTCTCTTTTTGCTCTCCTTGAATAATTACATTATTACCTTGAGCAATAATTGTTAGGGGTTTATTAATAATTATATTACCAAGGTAGATACCATCTGGTAGTTTAAGTGTAGCATTGGGTGGCGCTTTATCAATAGTATTTTGAAGAAGATTTGCATTGATGTAGGTTGTAATAAAAAAAAGAAAGATAAAGATTTTTTTCAATGATAAACTCCCATGTAAATATTTTAACATGAATTAAAACAAAAAAAATTGTCTTAGGACAAGAATAGAAAATTTTTAGATATACTTACAAAAATTAATGGCTAAAGAGTAGATAGATGATTAGAGACCACAGAGAACGAGAAGATATTATCATAGGATTAGAGGTAAAAGTTGTTTTAAAAAAAGATCAACGAAGTGGGAAGCTAACGAGTGGAAAAGTAAAAAAACTATTAACAAACTCTGCTTATCATCCTCGTGGTATTAAAGTGATGCTTGAAGATGGTCAAGTTGGGCGTGTTCAAGAGATTTGCTAAGTTTAGCTCTAATGAATAAGATATAAAAAGGATTTCCCATAATTTTAAATAACAAAACCATATTAGAACAGTTTCAAAATTTTTGTCAACGAAACAAACCCAAAGATATGGAAACTGCAGTGAATTATTTTGCCGTTTTTGGTGGGCTTGATATTGATATTGATATGACAAAACCACTACGAAGCTTGATTATTAGACATATTTTAGATTCTTATTATGATATTCAAGATGTTCTTTCAAAACTTACAAAGAACTCTGCCCCTTATCATAAAGTACTTACTGGTATTGCTTTAGGAGATAGGCGAACTAACAGTGCTTTTAAACGAGCTGATATTGAGTACCATGAAGGTATGAATGTTCTGTATGAACTTGAAGAGTTAAATATTATTCAAACTGAGACTTCAGTAGATCATGTGACTAATAAATTTGAAGAGAATGATGTTGCAGATAAGCTTCTTTTTACAGCACCTTTTTTACGATTTTGGTTTGCTTTTGTCTCACCTTTATATCGTGGTATTGCACGAGAAGAGTATGATGAGTCAATTGAGCGGTTTAATAACTACCAAGGAGAATTTATGGGCTTAGTTTTTGAACAACTGTGCCATGAGTATATTAAATTTTTATTTAAAGATGATGAGATAGAAGACATAGGTCGTTTTTGGGATGAGAATGATGAAGTTGATATTGTCGCTCAAAGTCAAAGTGGTAAGGTTATTATTGGAAGTTGTCGTTACACTAACTCAAAGATGAAAAGTAGTGAGTTAACACGTTTAAAAGAAGTTTGCCAAAGGCTTGAAATTGTACCTGATATGGTTACACTTTTTTCAAAAAAAGGGTTTAGTAATGAACTCAAATCAGAAAAAGGAGAAGGATTACGACTCTTTACGGTTAAAAGCTTAAAAGCACTTCTTTCTTAAACTTGCTAACATAACAAAGAAATATTTCTTTGTTATGATTTTAATTTGTCATATTTTGCATACGTTTTAGTTCTTCTAGTCTATTTTTTCTAAATTGAATTGTCCAATAATCATTAAAACTTTTATTCATTTTAACAAAGGATTCAAAAGGTTCCATATGAGAAATGGTGACAAAAAAAAGAGAAGCTGTAATAGCAATGGCAATAAGATTTGCTGTTGTAAAGATAACAATTTTTTTAGATTTATTTTTGAGATAGTTTTTGATGGCTTTATAGTTATAAAGAATATGCAATAATCCTGCAAGGGTAAAGATAAGCATAAAAATAAGATGTAAAGCTTGCCATTGCATTTTATCAAGTCCTAAGAAGCTCCATTGAATCATCATTGCTAATCGTCCAAAAGGTGAGATAAAAAGCATAATGCCACTAAGAACCATAATGATAAAAGAGTAGAGCATGATAAAAGAGGTGATTTTTCGTGCCATGGATTGTCCTAGATAAAATAAAAATAAGTATATCTTATAGGATAGAAAAGCTGAATGATTTAAATCAAAGGATTATTTACATAGCTTTTCAATTGTACTAACAAAGTAGGGTGGACACTCTATCATAGGGTAGTGTCCTGCTTCCATACACTCAAGTATTTTAACATCATTGTAGTGTGTTTCAAACTGTTTTTTAATAGTAAGTTTATTAAAAGCAGGCAAATCGTGACGTCCAACCATAATATGAATAGGAATAGTTAGCTCTTTTACTTCATCAATAAAATCGGTGGTTAAGTACATGGTCATATATCCATGACGCGCCTCTATGGTTGATGCATTATATCCCATTTGGGTTCTGTTGTATCTCCATGTATCATTGTAACGTTTGCTAGCACTATGTACAACATTTTCAATAAAGTTTTCATTTTTTAGTACTGAATCAAGGAGTTTTTCTTGGGCGGCTGGTTTCATTTTTATCCCACTGGCACTTAATGGTGTGATAAGTATAAGTTGTTTGATTCTTTTATCTATAAGCGCGGCTTTTTGAGCAATCATGGTTGACATAGAGTGAGCAACGAGTTGTACTTCTTCTAAGCTTAAAAGGGTGATGAGGTTAGAGATATCTTGCGCAGCTTCGATACAGCTGTACTTTCCTGTGATATGTTTTGATTTTCCATAACCTCTATGGTCAACAAAAATATAGGTAAATCGTTGGGTATCAAGGTAAGGGTGTGTAGGGTCATAGTTTGTGCTGTCTCCCATAAGTTCATGTAAAACTACGATTGTTTTTAAACCTGAGCCTATTTTTGTATACCCTAATTCAACCATTGATGCACCTTTTTATTTTTTGAAATTTTAGCACAAGATTATAAAGATAGTGTGAGATTTAAAGATTAATCAAAAATGCTTTTGGAAAATAAATTATAATATAGGCAAGGATTATCCAGCCAATTAAAATAAAAAGTTGAATCAATAAAAATTGAAATTTTTTAATTTTATGATGAAATATAAACATTGCACAAAAAGCACCAACAAAGCCACCCAAAATTGAGAGGGCATGAAGACTTTTTTCTGAGAACCGTTGTTGGTTTTTGATGGCATAATGTTTATCTAAGGAAAAAATTATGAAGGCTAGGATATTTATTAGTAAAAAAAGAAGTAGGATAAAAATCATTGCTTTTTTAAACTTTTAGTTCACAAACTACTTGAGCATGGTCACTTTGAAGAAGACTTCCTTCACTGTTTTGTTGCAAGTGTTCATCAAAGGTTTCATACTTTTTAACTTTAAGGGATTGGTTAGAGATAAAAATATAGTCTAAAACATTGCCTTTACCTTGGTAATAACTTGTAGGGGTTCGTCCTTTTTCTTTGGCTTCAGGGTGGGGATTATAGACTTTTTCTTTATAAAATTTGCTGGCATCGTTTAATATATATCCTTTAGTTTTGAGCTCATTGTAGTTTTTATTACTTAAAGCATCGTGGGTAAGAGAGAACGCTTTATCATTAAAATCACCCATAACAATAACAGGAAGTTTTACTTTTTTTATATCATGATACAAACATGAAGCTTCACAAAGACGCTGTTTAAGTGCTGGAGACATACCGTTCTTTAGTGCTGTATGCGTCGTGCTAACTTTGTGAGCAAGCCCATCTTCTTTAGTAAAGAGATACTCAAACTCATTTAAACGGTTGGATTTAAAATGTACCACGTAAGTCATGATCTCTTTATTCTCAGAAATCTTAATACGTGCTTTAATAGGAATACGTGAAAACTCAAAATGTCCTTCAAAAAAGTGCTGACTTAATGCTTTTGGATGAACCTTTACTTTATGCAGTTGAACAATCGGATACTTCGATGCAATAGCCACCGTCGTACTCACATAGATTTTAGTCGTTGGGTTTAAGAGTTGAGGGGTATCCACCACTTCAAAATACTCAAAGCCCATCTCTAAACAGAGTGCTTTTAAAGCATCTTGGCTAAAGACCTCTTGAAACCCAATAATATCACAATCCATTTTGCTAATTTGTTCTTTTATCCAGTCACATTTAGTATTAAAAGCCTCTTCTTTAAAACGGTCTTTTCTTATGTAATAGGAATATGGAGGTGCACAAAATTGAAAAAGATTAAAAGTTCCGATGCGTAGTTTCATGGTGGGATTATAGCATAGGTTGGTAAAAGGAGACTTTTGAATCATAAAATAACAA
>CAZIES010000123.1:0-5419 GCA_964538295.1 uncultured Arcobacter sp.
AGTAAAATTTATAATTAATATAAATACAATTTATATGATAGAGTTCCTATGGATAATCCGCTTGAAGACTTAAAACAGTGTAATATTCTTTTTATTGAAAGTAATCAAGATGATGCTGAACATGCACTTAACCTTTATCACTCTATTTTTAATCAAGTCTATTTTACACCTACTGGTTCTCAAGCCTTAGAGATTTTTAAAACAGAACATAAAAACATTGATTTAATCATTACTGAAGTCAGCTTAGAAGATATGTCAGGAATAGACTTAATTAGTCAAATAAGACAAGAGTACGGCTATGGGCATTGTGTTATTTTTGCAACTGCACAAACTCATGATGATACCTTATTAAAATGTCTTAAGTTAGGCGCTGCTGATTATATTATAAAGCCCGTTCTGCATCGTACCCATTTAGGTATTTTAATAAAGGTACTTAAACCTATTTATGATATGAAACAGATGTATCTTATAAATCAAGAATTAGAAATCTATAAACAATCAGCTGATTCTAAACTTTTGGTTTCAAAAACAGATTTAGAAGGAAATATCACTTATGTAAACGATATGTTTTGTACCGTCTCAGGATATAGTAAAGAAGAGCTTTTAGGACAAGGACATAATATCGTACGACATCCAAAAACTCCAAGTGTTGTTTTTAGAAACCTTTGGAGTACCATCCAAAAAGGAAACATTTGGAAAGGAAGTATTCAAAACAAAACAAAAAGTGGCGAAAGCTATTATGTTGAAGCTATTATCTTCCCCATAACCGATGATGAAGGTAATATTGTCGAGTACATGAGTTTTAGACAAGATGTCACCCAGCACATTGTCAATAATGAAAAAATCAAAAATGCCTTAAAAAACTCCCAAAATGATTATAATAAGTTATATGAAAAAACATTAGCCCAATGTGAACAAAATGTAGCCTCCGAGCTTTATGGTTTACGTAACGCTATTATTGCAGAGCGTCAAACTGCCCAAACTCAAACAGCAAAAAGAAACTTAGCCGAAAAAAAACTTAATGAAATCTCAGAAGTTAAGGATAAAGAGATTATTCATTGGAAAACAAAGATAAAAGAGTTGAGTATTACCCTTACAACTGTGAGTGAGAGTAACAAAAAACTAACAAAAGAGTCTCAAAAACAAGCTTTGGAGATAAATAGTCTTAAAGACCAAGTAGAAATCTATAAATCTTCCGAAACCCTCGTTAAAAAAGTAGAAGAGAAGTTTGATAAAATTGTTGAAGATAAAGATGATGTTATCAAATACCTTGAAGATGAACTAGCTAAATGTAAAAAAGAGTAACTCATCATTTAAAAGTCATAAAGATGCCATATCTTTTGCTATACTTATAGGTTTGCTTAAAAATTAGATAAAATAAAAAACCATCATTTTAAGCACTCCAAAAATGCATATTATGCAAATTTCAAATATACTATATATGGAGTCATACCATGGAAAACTTAGATTCACACTACGATATTATTATTGTAGGTTCTGGTCCAGCAGGACTTGGTGCAGCCTTTAAAGCAGCACAAAACTCACAACAATCCATTTTACTTATTGAAAAGAAAAAAATCAGTTCAGGCGGTTTACGTAATGACTGTAAACAAAACTACACCTTTCCCGTTGGTTTTCCTTTAGAACATTGGGAAAAAGAAGAAGCCGATGAACTGTTAAAAGAGGTGGCAAGCCACTTAAACCCTAAAATGGAGAACCGTCTTAATATTGAAAAGTACGTCAAACGTGCTCAAAAACTTGGTGTAGATATTTTAGCTATAGATCAAGCCCATGTGGGAACAGATAAGTCCGCTGAGCTTATACGTGGGCTTGTAAACCAACTAAAAGAGTTAGGCGTTACTGTTGCCCTTGAGACAGAAGTAAAAGAGCTACACACAGAAGAAAAAACATTAACCTTAGCAAGTGAACAAACCATTAGTTTTAACCACATTATTCTTGGACCTGGTCGAGCAGATTATGACTGGATGCAAGAACAAATGGACAGACTTGATGTTGCCTACAGTGACAATATCGTGGATATTGGAATTCGAGTTGAAATGAAAGAGGAAAACTACTCCATTGTAAAAGACTATTATGACCCTAAAATTCTTTTCCCCAATAAGGTGCGAACCTTTTGTACCAACTCAGGGTGTGCACATATTGTAAGGGAAAAGTACAAAGGTTACTATAGTGTAAATGGTCACTCTCTTTCTCGTGATAAAAAAGCCAACAAACTTGTCAACTTTGCCATGCTTAAAACCATACAACTTACTGAACCAGTAGTTAGTGGTCAACAGTTTGGAAAAATCTTAGGTGAAATGGTCATGCAACTTAGTGGTGGTTCCGTTATTATGCAGCGCGTTGGTGATTTTAGACTAGGACAACGAAGTAGTAAAGAGAGCTTTAATGATGATCTTTTTGATTTTAAACCCACCCTATCTAATGCAGTAGCAGCAGATTTGAGTCTGAGTATGCCCGCAAAAATCTTACGAGATATTTGGGAAGCGCTTAAAAAGTTAGACTCAATTGTACCTGGTGTTCTTCACCCTTCAACTATTCTTTATTATCCAGAGATTAAAACTTACTCTAATAAACCCCAGTTTATCAATGATAACTTTATGGTTAAAGAAGGCTATTACATCATTGGAGATGGTGCTGGAACAAGCCGAGGAATAACTGCAGCATGGGCTTCTGGAATTCGAGCAGTGAATGATATTTTAGACAAAGAGAGTTAACCTCTCTTTAGTCAAACTTTAATACTATTTGTGTTCCCTCACCGAGTTGGCTTTCAAGTTCAATTGTCGTATTAAATCTATCACAAATTTTTTTCACAATTGATAAGCCAAGCCCTACTCCTTGTGAAAATTCACTTCGAGCTTTATCCACTCTAAAGAAACGTTCAAAGATTTTTCCTTGATGGACTTTATCTATTCCAATTCCACTATCTTCAATCATAAACTGCGTTTGTCCATTTTGATTGAAAGCTTTTAGGCTTATCGTACCTTCATTAGTATATTTGATAGCATTAGATAAAAGATTATTGAGTACAATAAGTAAATAACGATGTTCAAAGTTTACCTCTAAACCTTCATCTATATCTAGTTTCAGTTCTAAACCTTTTTTCTCTAAGGCTTCTAAATTAGATTCAACCGATTCAAACATCACCATATCTAGCAGCGTTTTAGCATCTTTCATACTCTCTTTTTCAAGTCGTGAAAGCAATAAGAAGTTTTGAATAATCTCTTGCAATTTCTTCTGCTCTTTATCAATTTTCGAAATCACCTCTTGCAATTGCTCAACACTCATAGATTTGTTTTTGGTTAACTCTATTTCTCCTTGGATAATCGTCAATGGCGTTTTTAGTTCATGGGAAGCATCTGAAGAAAACTGTTTGATATTTTCAACACTGCGTTCAATATTGCCCAACATCTCATTAAGCGTTACCACTAAGCTTTCAAACTCATCTTTAGTTTGTGGTTCATTTAGTCGTTTTGATAAATCATTACCATCTCTTAATGCCTGTACCTCATCAAGTACTAACTTAAGAGGTTTAATCGTTCGGCTAATAAGCACATAACCCAATCCCAATAAAATAAGAAAAATAATCAATACAAAAAGAAATATTCCTAAAGCAATATCATCCATGTGGTGATTAAACAATTTTTCATCTACTCCCACAATTATTTCATAACTGTTTTCATCTTTTATTAAATCATCATAAGCAATCAAATAGTCATCATCACTAAAAAGTTCTTTATCAAAAGATTCATCTTTATTACGATGAGATTTACGCTTTTTATCAGAGAAATGATTCTCTTTGTAGTGTTCATGTCGTTCTTCATACCTCTCATCATCGTCATCAAGTTCATCATATGTCTCTTCTAAAATACGATGTGTTTTATAATCACTCTCACTACTATAAAGTACTCTTTCATTTTTAAGAATAATAACAAACTGATTATGCAGTTGAATCTGCCTTTCTAACTCTTGTATACTGTTATCACTATTGGACTCAACAAAAGAGTAGGTTTCGTACATAGTTTGTTCAATCTTTTCAAAGAGTTCATTTTTTTGACTAAAGGAAAAGAGTTTAATAGCGAGTATGGAAAGGGCTAAAAGAATTATAAAAATAACCGCTGAAAAGCCAACAAAGAGTTTTGATTTTACTGATTTCATTTGATGACATACCCAATATTTTTTATATTATTGATGTACTTCTCTTCAAAGTTTTTATCAATTTTGTTTCGTAATCTATAAATATAAACTTTGACAAGATTACTAGCATTTGAATAATTCATATCCCAAACAGACTCAATAATCATGCTTTCACTTACTATTTGATTTTGATTTTTTACAAGTAACTCTAAAATTGCAAACTCTTTAGCCGTTAATTCAATAGTTTGATTACCCCGCTTAACCTGCTTATTCATAATATCAAGTTCTAACTCTTTAAACGTAAGCTTTGTTGTACTGCTTTGATTACGACGACTCAAAGCACGAATTCGTGCAAGTAGTTCTTTTAAAATAAAAGGTTTAGTCATATAATCATCTGCACCGCTATCAAGTCCATCAATAATATCTTCACTATCATCTTTTGCAGTTAACATCAAGACAGGTGTAGTTAGTCTATATTTACGTAGTTCTTGGCACAGTTCAATACCACTCATAAAAGGCAACATAATATCCAAAACAATCACATCATAGGTATTAGTGGTGGCAAGGTAAAATCCCTCCTTGCCATCACTTGCAATATCAACTGCATAGGCTTGCTCTTTTAAGCCTTTTTCTATAAAATCTGAAATACTTGGATTATCTTCTACTACTAAAATTTTCATTTGTTTCTCTTTTGAATAATTCCTATAGTGCCAAAATTGCCATTAATCTAATCTTTTTTATGGATGATTTCATAAAGTTCTTTGGCACTGTATTGACTATTATCGGCAATATCTTCTAAACTACTTTTAGGGGATTCATATTGAATATCATACTTTGTTAACTGTGCAACAATATTCTTGACACTGTTATCTTGAAGTTTAGCTAACTGGATGAGACTCAACCCTTGCGCATCTTCAAAAGGTGGTTCATCTTTTTTATCATACCATACTGTTTGAACTGGTTCAAAAACTTCAGTCACCATTGAAATAGGAGAGTTTACAACACTTCCACCAATAACAACAACACTAATAATAGAAGCCATCATTAACTCACGTTTATGTTTAAAGTTCTCATTGGCTTTACTTTTCATATAACTTACCATCGCTTTCCAGTTTTGCATAATATGCCAAATCACTATCAACGTTAGATATATAGAGATTACCGCATGGAAATCTTCCCAGTCATTTTTCTCTAAACCAAGAAAGCTCCACTTGTTCCAATAAGCAAGGGTTGCATCAGGCATTATGAGTAACATAACACCTGT
>CAZIES010000123.1:5519-6999 GCA_964538295.1 uncultured Arcobacter sp.
TCTCGGTCATGTTTTCCATCATGATGGTATGAAGATTTTTTATATCTATCGTTATCATCTCTGTCAAACTTATCATAAGCAAAGACTCCTAATGGAATTGCACAAGCCAGTGTAATGGCTACTATTTTTTTTGGTGTTTTCATAATCTATCCTTTTTTGTTTTATTACGGTAAGTTTAAAGCATAGAAGTAAAATGAGAGTGAATCCAAAATGAAATCTTATTCATTTTGGATTTTTTATATTGATAGATTTAGAACTTAGCTGCAGTTACAACTAACTCCACTAAAGTATTATGACTTGCCATATTTGCTTGCACACAAGATCGTGCTGGTTTTTCATCTTGAGCAACCCACTTTTTATAAACGTCATTAAAAGATTCAAAATCTCGATAGATATCTTTTAAAAAGATTTCAACTCTTAAAAGTTGCTCCTTAGAACTACCTGCTTCTTTTAATCTTTCATCTAAAATCTCTAAAGCCCTTGCCGCTTGCACTTTGATATCAAGTTCTTTGTCATCAGATACAATCCCCGCTAAATAAATAGTCCCATTATATTCAACAATTCGACTCATTTTTTCATTAACTACTTTTCTAATAATCATCTGTTTTCCTAGTGAAATTTTGAAACAGAGTATACCATTTCAAGCTATCAACTAGTATAAAAATTTATCTGTATTTACCCTAATATGCTATAATTAAGGTATTAAAGAAGGAGGTTAATCATGGAAATTTCTTCTTTAAATACAAACTATTATGATGTTTATGCATTAGATGATATATCTGTCGATAACCAAATAATCGATAGAAGCCAAGACAACAGTGAAGAGCCTATTTCTGTTGAAAAAACAAGTGGCTTAGAATCTCCTGCAACAGCAGTTGCTATTAATCCAATTGCTCAAGAGAGTATTGAGTTACAAGAGTTACAAACCCAAATTGTTTCTGAGTTTGAAAGTCTTCAAAAAGGAGATATTTCAAAAAGTGAATTTCAAAATGTACTAGAAGAGTTAGGGGTACCAACATCTTCTAATACCACTCAAGAAGAGACAAATGATAATCCATTGACAAATTTAACCTCATCACTCATAGAATCGGTTAAAGGAAATCTTCAAGAGGGAAGTGAAATAAACCTATCTCAATATGCTTCTATTATGGATTTAATTAACAAAGAGACGCAAAGTCCACAGGTTAATGAACAACTTCAAGCTTATACCCAAAATCTACGAAACTAAAGGTTATTAAATCTCTTTTATATTAACAACCGCAAGATGATGCTGTTGTTTGATTTGAAGCATCATTCCAACCAAGCCCATGTTTAGCTAAAAATGTAGCAATATCTTGCGTACAACACGTACCTCTAGGATTTGCTTTTTCACAAAATGTTTTTCCTTCAGAAATAATTGATTTAACCTTACTTGGAATATTTTCCTCACCATTTTCAATCATCGTTAACACATCACCTTTTAAAAGTTTTTTACAGTGAC
>CAZIES010000124.1:0-6892 GCA_964538295.1 uncultured Arcobacter sp.
TTTAATATTATTTCAAAAAATTAAGTTTAATTTAAAAAAGTTATAAAATGGGAGATAAATTGTCTTATATACTATGAGGTAGGCATTAAGTAGAATAAATAAGATTATTTATTCTACTGAAGGTTACAAGTTTGTAGTAACTTATCAAGCTCTTTTTTTAGTTCTTGAAGTTTTTGTGTTGAGTTGATTAGCTCTTCTGTTGACTCTATGACCATATCTTCACTCTTATTTAAATGAGAGTGAATATCTGTTGAATTCTCTAGTTCACCAAGCACTTTGTCAAACTCATCAGTAATCTCTTCAAGTTTACTTGAAGCTTGTTTTGAGTGTTCAATAGCTTCTGCTGAATAATCCATAGCAGAGTTTACTTTATTAATAAAACAGTTAATGGTATCTGTTGCAGCAACAATTTCCTCTTCTGCATCAATTTCAATGGGTTCAAGAGGTTGATCATTTGGACTTTGAATAAGCTGTTTTGAAAACTCCATAAACTTTTTAGCATTGGATTCAATTGAACGAAGCTGTGAAAAACTATAACTAATAAGTAGTAAAATCATGATAGCAGAACCAAACTGGAAATATTTAAGGTATTCAGTTTTATTTTCAGTATAGACTGTATACATTGTTACAAGATTATCAACTTCTTGTAACAAATTATTATTGGTATTATAGATTGAGTTGACAATATTTTTGAGAATCACTTCATTTCTATCATCTCTTTGCAGAAGTAAATCTTTAAAACGTTGTACATTATGGTTAAAGTTATTCCACAAGACTTGTACCTTTGCAATTTGCTTGGCTATTTCATCTGTAGGTACCTTTTCGATTCCCGTTAATTCATTACCATCTTTTAAAGAGTTTAAGTTGTAAATAAACTCTTCAGTGGCGTTATCAAGTTCTGTATAGTCATGGGTATCACTATTGTATAAATAGAAAATGTTTTTAGAAATTTTTTGTGTTAACATTCGCTCTTTACCTGCAATATTAATGACCAAGGCATCTTTTTTATTTTTTGCATTTAGATAAATTGTTGCAATGATGATGGTAATCATCAGTAGGAACAAAATAGCTCCAATAGTTTTAATTTTATTACTAATTGTATTTTGATGGGTCATACTGCAACTCCTCTAAATTGCGCAACAAGTGCTTCTTGGTTTATAATTTCAATTTTTCCATTTCTTACTTTAACAATTTCATTTCTGGAGAGTCTTTTTATGACTCGCGAGAGCGTTTCAGGTTGGATATGTAACATAAAAGAGACCTCTTGACGTTTAAGTTTATTAAACATCTCTAAATCCTGATTAAGCATAAAAGCAACTTTTGCTGTTGCATCAAAGACCAATTCTCGATTCACGATACATTGAAGTTGATGTGTTTTGCTTAAGAGTGCCTCCATTAGTTTCATTGTTAAAATATTTTGCGATAAAAACTTCTCTTTGAATTTTCCAAAGTCAATAGATAAAATAATAGAATCTTCCATAAATTCTGCATTAGAAAAACAGAAAATCTCTTTTTCATTAATGGATGATAATTCAGAAATCATTGAATTTTCATAGATATGGTAAAGAAAGATTTCATTATCAAATTTATCAACTTTATAAATTTTCAATAATCCAGATACCAAGAACATAATATTATTGTTAATATCACTCTCATAATATAAAATAGAGTTTTTGGGATACTTAACAACATTAGAAATATTAGCAAGTTCTACAACTTGCTCGTCTGAAAGCTCTTCAAAAAAGTCCATGGACTTAATTGTATCTTGTATAGGCAAAGTAAACCTTTTTAAAGTTTTTATTGAAGAACAGCTCTTTTATTATAATAGAATTTTTAACTCTACATTTAGAGGTGCTCTTAAGCAATTTTATAATATCCTAACGAAATTTTTTATTAAGTGGATTTGTTTAAATTATTTGTGAAAATCCCTAATATAGTTGAAGAGAGTAGAAAATGTTAATAGATGGATATGGGCGAAAAGTAGATTATTTAAGAGTTTCTGTAACAGAACGATGTAACTTTAGATGCCAATATTGTATGCCAGAAAAGCCATTCTCATGGGTTCCAAAAGAAAATTTATTGTCCTATGAAGACCTATTTAAATTTATAAAAGTATCTATTGATGAAGGAATCACAAAGGTCAGAATCACAGGTGGAGAACCACTTTTAAGAGAAGGGCTAGAATACTTTGTAAAAATGATTTATGATTATAAAAATGATATCGATTTAGCATTAACGACCAATGCTTATTTGCTTGACCAATGTGCTCAAAAGTTAAAAGATGCAGGTTTAAAACGTATTAATGTCTCTTTAGACTCTTTAAAACCAGATGTGGCAGCAAAAATTGCTCAAAAAGATGTATTATCAAAAATCTTAGCAGGAATTGCAAAAGCAGATGAAGTTGGCTTAAAAGTTAAAATAAATTGTGTACCAATGCAAGGTGTTAATGATGACGAACTTGTAGAGATTCTGGAGTTTTGTAAAGCTAAAGGTTACCCCGTACGATTTATTGAGTTTATGGAGAATCAACATGCCCATAGTGGTGCAAAGGGGTATAACTCTGAAGAGATACAAGCAATTATTCGAAAAAAATATAATTTTAAAAAGTTAGAGCGAACAGGGAGTTCTCCTTCTCAAGACTACCAGTTAGAAGATGGGTATGTTTTTGGTGTGATTGAACCACATAAAGATGATTTTTGTGCAACTTGTAACCGTATACGGTTAACAGCTAGTGGAGTACTTATCCCATGTCTCTATTTTGAAGATGCGCAAAGTATTAAAGATGCTATTCAAGCTAATGATATTGATAAAGCAGCAGCAATTTTAAAAGATGTATTAGCAAATAAACCTGAAAAAAATAAATGGAATGACGAAGATGGAAGTGAAACTTCAGCAAGAGCTTTCTATGAAACTGGCGGTTGATAAAATAAAAATTTCAAACGAATTTCTTCGTTATTGAAAAAATATAAATAGTCACTTACTTTAGTAAGCTCCTACTTATATTTTTTCTGCTTGCCTTGAACTTCATTCAAACTTTTTATTTTCTTTTCACAATTTATTTAACCTTAAAAAATAAAACTAATTTAAATTCAGAAAATAGACTAAAGTTTACTAAAAAAGATACTTTTCTGGCGTATAAGTTATTTGATAATAATATCTTTCATTATAAGTAACTTAGAATAATTTTTCATTATTTTTATACTAAAAAAATTAACTTAGTTACTTTAGACTATTAGACTTTTTTAAGCTTGATGCTATTATTAGTTAAGGTATACGCCGTGACATTGTTTTGGGGAACAACCTTTAACCTTAATATTCTAGTTGTTTTATGAAGGAGAGACCTATGAACTTAAAGTTACTTGCAGGTTTAACCGTTGTTGCATCGATTATTTTGGTAATTATTGGCTTTGTATTTAATATGCCTATTGCTTATGTTCCAGAAAATGCAACGTATTTAGAGTATGTGTTTTATCATGTTGCTTTTGTAATTGTTGAATTGATTGTCATCGTTTCACTTTTCTTGCATATGATTAAAACAGCCGATGTAGATATGTCAGATGTTGAGAATCTGTTTAGTTTACGTCATCCTCATTGATACTGTATTTTTACAGTATCAATGATAAAAAATTCTCATTCTTAAATTTAGATAAAAAATAACCTAGAAAATTACAATTCACTCTTTTTTATGGATTTTCCACTTTATTTTCACAATGCATTGTACTATCATAAAAATAGAAGAACAGCTGCTATTTTATAATTTAGTATTGAAAAAGCTTAATTCTTAAAGCTCTTTAGGTGTTACGTTATAAATTATGTGAAAAGTAGATAGAACATTATATTGTCCCTTTTTAAATGGGACATTTAAAAAGGAGTCATTATGAAAATTTTAGCCTCAGACGTGCAAATGGAGAGTCACGTAACAAAAAGTTTTGAAGTGAATGTTGAATCAAGTTTCAGTTTTAAGCAACAACTTTTAGGTATTGCAACTGTTACGGAAAACCCAGAAGATGCAAAGATAGAGAAGATTGAAAACCCTGAAGAGGTCAAAAGTACTTTTGCTGTGAGTCATTATGAAGATGAGTTAACTGAGTTTCAACGTATTAGTAAGTTAATATTAGAGTTGTTACTAGAGAGATTTTATGGAATTAAATCAGAAAATGCAAAAATGTATCCAAAAGAGAAATCAGCACCTGAAGTTGAAGTGCCGGAGAAAAAACTTGTTGTCAAAAATGAGTTTCATTTTGAAAGAACTATTGAGTATAAAAAAGAAGATACAATGGATTTTTCAACAAAAGCTACCATTAAAACTGCAGATAAAGATATTGAAATAGATTTAGATTTTGGTTTCACCCAAAGTTTCTATGAGAAACATCATGAAGCCATAGACTTTGAAGAGGTGGCTTTTTTAGATCCATTAGTGATAGATTATAAAGGTGAAAATGGTTTAGATATGATTGATACGCAAATGTCATTTATGTTTGATTTAGATGCTGATGGTACTGAAGATGAGATTCCTTTATTAAAAGATGGTAGTGGCTTTTTAGCCTTGGATAAAAATTCTAATGGTAGTATTGATGATGGTACTGAGCTTTTTGGTCCCCAAACTAATAATGGTTTTGATGAATTACGAGCCTATGATAGTGATGGTAATGATTGGATTGATGAAAATGATTCTATATTTGCTGATTTACGAATCTGGAGTAAAGATGCTAATGGTGAGGATCAGCTTATAGGTTTAGGTGAGAGTGGTGTTGGTGCACTTTATCTTTCAAGTGTTGATGCTGGACTGACCTATAATACAAGCGTAAATGAAGAGTTAGCACACTTAAAATCAAACTCTATTTTTTTAAGAGAAGATGGAACAGCAGGGTTATTATCGTCACTTGATTTTATTGCCTAAATAGTTTAACGACTATTTAGGTCATACTTAAACAAAATTTAAACTTAACTTCTATATAATACGCGTCCACTTGATAATTTAAGTGAGATAAATATACCTATTAGGAGGTCATTATGGCTTTAGATCAGGACGTAAAAGCAGATATTATTGCGAAATACAGAAGAGATGATAACGATACAGGTTCATCAGAAGTACAAATTGCTATTCTTTCGGAGCAAATTAAAGTATTAACTGAGCATTTAAAAACTAACAATAAAGATCATTCATCACGATTAGGTCTTTTAAAAATGGTTGGTAAAAGAAAAAGACTTCTTAAGTACTTACGAAAAACTGACTATACAAGATTTACTTCTTTAGTTGCTGATTTAGGAATTAGAGCTAAGTAGTTTTTGACAATATTACGTAAAAAAGGTTGTGACTTCGGTTACAACCTTTTTTTTTGCATCATTTGAGTTTAAATTCAAATAAAAGATTTAATTAGATTATAAAAATAAAGAAGATTAATATTTATTCGTGTAGAATATCTGATTAATTTAATAAAAGAATAGGATAGCTATGTTACTTACGAAAAAGAGTGAGTATGCACTTTTATCATTGATTTCGATTGCTAGAAGTGAAAATCTTAAAAATGTTGATATCTTATCACGTGAGCTTAATATCCCAAAATCATTTTTGGCAAAAATTATGCAAAATTTGGCGAAAAATGATATTGTAAAATCTCAACGTGGTGTTAATGGAGGGTTTGTTCTTAATAAACCGTATGATCAATTGACAATCTTAGAGATAACAACAGCTGCTGAAGAAAAAATTCCTTCTGTTTTTGAGTGTTCCCCTTCGGTTCAATCATGTCCTTCTGATGTTGGAAACTGTTGTACGATTTGGCCACTACTTAACAATTTACAAAATAAGATTAATATCTTTCTCGAGGATTTAACTTTGAAGGATATCGCTTCATGAAACTCTTCCACATCTCTCATACAGATTTGGATGGATATGGATGTCAACTACTTACAAAAGAGTATTTTAAAGAGGGTTTCTTTCTTAATGCTAATTATGGTTTAGAAGTGCGTTTAAGTGTTGAAAGTGTTATTGAACAAATAAAAAAACTTGACAAAGAAGAAGAGATTCTTTTTTTAATCACGGACGTAAATCTTACTATCAATGAATCTAAAGATGTAGACAAGAAGATAGAGGTATTAAATAACCAAGGCTATAACATTAAGCTTCAACTTTTAGATCACCATGCAACAGGACAAAAAAGTGCTGATAAATATGCGTGGTATTTTTTAGATACTTCACGATGTGCTACAAAAATTGTTTATGATTATCTATGTGAAGAGTACACAGCTTTTCAAGGAGAAGAAGAAACATGGATTTCTCCTTTAGTTGATGCTATTAATGCTATTGATATTTGGCTTGAAAATGAAAGAGCAAATTTTGAGTTTGGAAAAGTACTGTTAAGTATGGTATCAAAGGTGCGAGAAATTAATAATGTTCTTTTCTCAAATGAGAATCGAGATTTTAGGATTCATCTACTTAAAGTTGCAGCAACCTATATTGGAAAACAGAACGATAATATCCTTTTAGATAATGATATTCATAAAATTAAAAAAGCCTATTTAATGCTTGATGATAAAGAGGATACCATTGATAATCTTTCTGCTATTTATTTAGTAAAATCTTTAGAAAAAATCAAAGAGAATCTAACTATTGATTATCAGGGACACAAAGGATTACTGACGTACTGTTTAGGTTCTATTTCAATCCCTGCAAATGCTTTTTTAAAGGCAAACCCAGATTATGATTTTTTTATTGATATTAATAAAAAAGGAAATACTTCATTGCGTGCAGATGGAAAGGTGGATGTTTCACTTATTGCTCAGAAGCTAGCCAATGGTGGAGGACATGTAAATGCTTCTGGTTGTAAGTTTGATGATTTTAAAGAGAGTATTGATTATAACAATGTTAAATCGTATATTCAGTATAAACTTA
>CAZIES010000125.1:0-2119 GCA_964538295.1 uncultured Arcobacter sp.
CTTCGTTCGTCACAAGACTACGCTATGAAGAACGGCAGGAATAAATTCCGCCTAAAAGAAGCATGAGCGCAAGTGAATCCTCACCTGCACAAACTCTAAAGGGCTTTACGAATAAAGCCTAAAATAGTTCCTAAAAAAGGAACCACAATATCTTAAATTATTTTAATGCCTCAAACTTCTCTAGTTCGTCAAGTTTTTCCCAAGGGTAATCACTTTGACCAACTTGCCCTCGTGCAGCCACATCTGCATAAAGGAAAGTTTCAGCACTTGGTTTATCTAAATTAAACTTTTCTGTAATCCATCTTGGCGTTAATGCAAAATTATCCATAACAAATTTTGATAACACATCATCATCTACTTTTGTATACGTTCCAAAAGTATCTACTGATACTGAAGTTGGTCGTGCAACTCCAATAGCGTATGATAACTGAACATTACACTTTTTAGCAAGTCCAGCGGCAACAATATGTTTTGCTAACCAACGCCCTGCATAAAGACCTGAACGATCAACTTTTGTATAATCTTTTGAAGATTGTGCTCCACCACCAATTGGTGCATATCCACCAAATGAATCAACAATAAGTTTTCGTCCTGTTAATCCTGAATCATGTAAGCTAGAGTGATTTACATATCTTCCTGTTGGATTAATATGAATAATTGTATCTTTTGGATTATAAAGTTCTGGCGGCAACCCTGTATCATCAATAAGCCCTTGGATTAACTCACGAACCTCTTCAATTGGCATACCTTCTACTGAAGGTGCACTTACAACAATGGTATGAATTTTTTGTGGTTTACAATTTTCAAAATTCTCTTTATTTCCATAATCAAGTGTTACTTGTGTCTTAATATCAACCCCAAGTTTTTGATTATGATCTAAGGCATAATGGTATACTTTATCTGCTAACATTCGTGAATAGGTAATGGCTGCAGGCATATAATCTGCTGTTTCACACGAAGCAAAACCAAACATAATACCTTGATCTCCAGCTCCAATTTCACCAGTGCTTTGGTCAACTCCTTGGTTAATATCTGGACTTTGTTGATTTAAAAGTACTTGTACTTGTACATCATCAGGATGTAAACATTCAGCTTTAGAGAATGCCGACTTACCGTCATAACCAATTTTTGCTAAAGCATCTTTTACCAAAGTAACATATTCCTCATTAGTTAAATTAACTTCTGATTTTACCTCTCCACCAATAACAACATGTTTACCTGCAACAAACACCTCTGAAGCAACTCTACTTGTTGAATCCCCAATGATAAGTCTATCAACAATTGAGTCTGCAATAATATCTGCACATTTATCTGGGTGTCCTGGGCTTACTACTTCACTTGTAAATAAGTAATTTGTTTTGTTTTCCATTTTTGTTTTCCTATTTTGTTTTCCATTTTTGTTTTCCATTAAATTAATACTTATTTTTATCTCGTTTAAAAGTTTAAAAATTAATATTTATTCAATAGTGTTAAAGGAAAAATTTAGAGTATCCTACTCCACCGTCACTGACTTAGCGAGATTTCGTGGCATATCTACATCATTTCCTAACCGAATTGATATCTCCATTGAAAGTAACTGCACAGCTACTAACATCTCAAAAAACTCCAACATATAGTGGTCAGTTTTTTGTGTTTTAATGAAGTCATCACTTAATTCAAAATCTAATGGTGATATGGTACAAATAGTACTATCTCTAGCACTAAGCTCCTCCACATTAGATTTAATTTTATCATACAGTAAATTTTGTGGCATTAACGCAATCGTGAATAGTTCAGGATCAGCTAATGCAATGGGACCATGTTTCATTTCACCTGCAGGATAACCTTCTGCATGTAAATATGAAATTTCTTTTAATTTTAATGCACCTTCAAGTGCTAATGGGAAAAAGACATCTCGTCCAATAAAGAAAAAACCATGCCCATGAAGATAACGTTTTGATAAACGTTTTGTTTTTTCATGAATTTTATCATCAATAATAAGTGATTTTGGAACCTCTCTTAATGTATGCAACTCTTCTTGAAGTTTCTCTAAAGAAAGGGTTTGTTTTATTTGTCCAAAATACAATGCCATCATCCAAAGTACAACGGTTTGGGTTGAAAAAGCCTTGGTTGAAGCAAC
>CAZIES010000125.1:2219-6881 GCA_964538295.1 uncultured Arcobacter sp.
CGTACCTTACTTAATCGCTCAAACAGATATGAAGCGGTTAATCCAGCATGATAAGAGGTTCCACAAGCACAGATTTTAATCTCTTCAATACCTTCCATAATTGAACTATTAAACTCATCGAAGTTTATTGTTTCATCACCAAGCCGCCCAAGCATTGCATCTGTTACTACATCACTTTGCTCATAAATCTCTTTTTCCATAAAAAATCGAAAACCATCTTTTTGAGCAAACTGCTTAGATGTTGGAAGTGTTGCCCAACTATAGTTATCACTAAAAAACTCTATAGATGTAGCACTTGCAATTCCACCCACTCCATCTTCTAAATAGACAACATCATTGGCTAAACCAATTAAAGGGGCATCAGAAGAAGCAAATAAAACTTCATCATCTTCATTTCCACGTGCTACAATTAAAGGGCTTCCATGTTTAAAAAAGAAAATTTTTGAAGGGTCACACTTTGAAATTAAAAGAATAGAAAAAGCTCCTTCTAATTTAGCAATAGTTTGTTGAAAAGCTTGTTTAGTATTACTACAACTATTATAAAAGCTTTCAAACAAATGAACTATGACTTCCGTATCCGTTTGAGAAACAAATTTATGACCTTGTTCTTGCAGGGACTCTTTTATCTCTTTGTAGTTTTCAATAATACCATTATGTACTACATATGAGTATTCACCTAAATGGGGATGGGCATTAAGCTCCGTTGGTTTCCCATGTGTTGCCCAACGAGTATGTCCAATTCCTATATTGTAATCATGTGAAGTATTAACTTTTTCTACTAAATTATTGAGTTTTCCAAGAGCTTTAAAAACATCAATTTTTTCATTATCTAATAATGCAATACCCGCAGAATCATATCCACGATACTCTAACTCTTTTAAGCCATCTAATAAAATCTGTTCTGTTTTTCTATTTCCAATATATCCAACAATACCGCACATAAATACATTACCTTTAAATAATTAAGGCTAGATTATAGTTAAAAATTGCTAAATAATTGCTTTTAGAGTGTTTTTAACAAACTATCATGAATCAAACCATTACTCGCTACAATATATTTATCCTCAAAAAGCCTATATGGTTCTCCTTTTTCATTGGTAAACTTTCCACCAGCTTCATTTAAAATAATAATACCTGCAGCTACATCCCACGCTTTTAAATTCATCTCATAATATCCTTCGTAGGTACCTCGTGCCACATAACATAAATCAAGAGCAGCAGAACCTAGACGTCTTATATCTTGACAATTTGGTAAAATATTTTTCATTTTTTTTATAACATCATTTAAGTCATCTTCATTGGTTGCACTACTATAAGGAAAGCCCGTTGAAAGTAAAGAAGTTATTAATTGGTTCTGATTAGAAACAGAAATTTTTTTATCATTACAAAAAGCTCCTTCCCCTATTTGTGCAAAATAGAGTTCTTCTAAAATAGGATTATAAACAACCCCTATATAAGGTTTTTTATCTTTGTAAATCCCCACAGATATGCATGTATGAGGAACCTGATTAACAAAGTTTGTTGTACCATCAATAGGATCTATGATAATTGAATTTTTAAACTCTAACAAACTATTATCACTCTCTTCTGCAATCACATTAAAATCACTAAAAGTTTTAGAAAAAGCCTCTTTTAAATAGTTTTCTATACTAATATCATACGTTGTAACTAAATCTTTTTTAGCTTTAAAGGTTATCTCTTTTTGTGAAAAGTACCCCTCTTTTAATATCTTTCCTGCCTCTTTTATTATTGAAATTAACTCTTTTTTCATAAAAAACCTTCTTTTTTTGAAATTATATCAAATTTTATAGAAGAGTTTTTATAAATATAGATATCTCATATAAGGTCGATAAAATCAAGCTTTAGAGCATCTTAAAATTAATAAAAAGCTCTTTTAATTTTATTTTAATAGTATTCCATGGTATAATTTTACAATCCAAACAATATGGAGGTCTAGATGACAGGAATTCTACATTGGTAGAACAATTATCACTTGATATTGTTAAACATTTAAAATAAAAAAGCTACACCGAAAGTGGCTAAGTTAGGTAAGTTTATCTAACTTTTAAAGATAGTTAAAAGGCTCTTCTTTTGAAGAGCCTTTTTTTATGAAATGATACTTTTATGATACACTCTTTTATTATAATCCAAAAAATTATCATGAGGAGTGTATTAATGAACTTATCAATTATTTCAGAAAAAGAACGGAAACTAATCTTACAAGCAAAAAAATCACAATGTTCAGACGAACTTTTTGAATTAGCATACAATCCTTTTTCAAATGTACGACGAACTGTTGCAAAAAACCATAATAGTTGCTTAAACACTATCAATAAACTAGCCAATGATCCTGTAACTAATGTTGTATATATTGCATTACAAAATCCAAAATGTACAATTAAAAGAGAAAATTTAGATTTAACAAGTAAATGTATCACTTGTGCAAAAGATGAAAGTACTTTCTATTATGAATGTGGTAAGTGTTAAGCTTTTAGCTATTTGATTGATGATATTAAAAAAGGGGAAGCTATTTTTAGCTTCCCCTTTTTTTAACGTTTGCTTACATTCCCATTCCAGGCATGCCACCCATTCCGCCCATGTCAGGCATTGCAGGAGCTGCTGGTTTATCTTCTTTAATATCTGTTACTGTTGCTTCTGTTGTTAATAACAATGATGCTACAGAAACTGCATTTTGCATTGCAATTCTTTCAACTTTGGCTGGATCTACAATACCCGCTTCGAACATATCAACATACTCTCCACTTGCGGCATTAAACCCTAAGTTCTCATTGTCAGATTTTTCAACTTCATTTGCAACAACACCTGCATCAAAACCAGCATTAATAGCAATTTGCTTTAATGGTGCCTTAATTGCACGTAAAACAATATCAGCTCCAATTTGCTCATCACCATCAAGTTCTAAAGATACTTTAGCCGCAGCCCTAATAAGTGCAGCTCCACCACCAATAACGATACCTTCTTCTACTGCAGCTCGTGTAGCAGATAGTGCATCATCAACTCTATCTTTTTTCTCTTTCATTTCTGTTTCAGTTGCAGCACCAACTTTAATAACAGCAACACCACCAGAAAGTTTTGCAAGTCTCTCTTGTAATTTTTCTCTATCATAATCAGAAGTTGTATTTTCAATCTCTGCTTTAATTTGGTTAACTCTTCCTTCAACATTTGAAGCATCACCTGCACCATCAACGATAGTTGTGTTATCTTTATCAATAACAACTCTAGCAGCAGTACCTAAAACTTCAATAGATGAAGACTCTAATTTCATTCCCATCTCTTCTGCAATAACAGTACCACCAGTTAAAATAGCGATATCTTCTAACATCGCTTTTCTTCTGTCACCAAAACCTGGAGCTTTAACTGCAGCAATATTTAATGAGCCTCTTAATCTATTTACAACTAATGTTGCTAATGCTTCACCATCAACATCTTCTGCAATAATTAAAAGTGGTCGTCCTGATTGGTTAACTGCTTCCAAAATTGGTAACATCTCTTTTAAGTTAGAGATTTTTTTATCATAAAGTAAAATAAATGGGTTTTCTAATTCAGCAATCATTTTTTCAGTATTTGTTACAAAGTATGGTGATAAATATCCTCTATCAAATTGCATACCCTCAACAACATCTAACTCATCAGAGATTCCCTTAGCCTCTTCAACAGTGATAACTCCATCTTTTCCAACTTTTTCCATAGCTTGAGCAATCATTGAACCAATTGCAGTATCAGAATTTGCAGAAATTGTTGCAACTTGTTCAATTGCCTTATTATCTGCAACTACTTTTGAAGCTGCTTTAAGATTATCTAAAATAGCTTCACACGCTTTATCCATACCTCTTTTAAGTGTAATAGGATTTGCACCAGCAGTTACATTTCGTAAACCTTCTTTAAATACTGATTGTGCTAAAACAGTTGCAGTTGTTGTACCATCACCTGCTTCATCAGCAGTTTTAGAAGCAACCTCTTTTACAAGTTGTGCTCCCATGTTCTCTAATGTATCTTCAAGTTCAATCTCTCTTGCAACAGAAACACCATCTTTTGTAATTGTTGGCGCACCAAATGCTTTTTGTAATAAAACATTTCGACCTCTTGGACCCATTGTTACTTTAACAGCATCTGCTAATTTTTCAACACCTGAAAACAGTTTATTTCTTGCATCATCACTAAATCTAACTTCTTTAGCCATAATAGTTTTCCTTTAAATATTTTTATTCTTTTATTAATTAACTCGAAGGTTAAATAAATTTTATGTACGTGGATAAGTTGCTATGCAACGTATGCCATCTTACATAACTCCTATAACATTTTCAATATCTAATACTAAATAATCAACACCTTCTAATGAAAGCTCCGTTCCTCTAAATTGTTCAAACACAATAGTATCTCCAACTGCTAATTCAGTAACTTCTGAACCCACTGCTTCTACTTTTGCTGTATTTGGTTTCTCTTTTGCAGAGTCAACAAGAATAATTCCACTTGCTGTTTTTTCTTCTACTTCTGTTCTTTGAACAAGAACTCTTTTACCTAATGGTTTAAAATTCATGATATATCTCCTATCAAGTTTTAAGTAGTGTCAATTAATTAAATACTAGTAAGGTAGTTTTAGAATTATTCTAGTGTTTTATAAAAAATTTGAAGATGTACATC
>CAZIES010000126.1:0-6869 GCA_964538295.1 uncultured Arcobacter sp.
CTTACTACTAAAACTCTACAAATCACAACCAAATTTATAATTTTTTAATAGTCTCTTTTAAAAGTTCACAGAATGCTTGACTTGCAGGTGATAGTGAACGACCTTTGTAGGTTATAATACCAAGCATTCGACTCACCTTTGGGTTTTCAATAGGTCGAGTAACTATATCATGTTCGGGACGTTTAAATTTTGCAAGTGATGGTATTGCTGATACTCCAAGGTTTTTTTCCACAAAACCCATAAGTGCACTAAAGTGGTCAACTTCAATATCTCCTTTAAGAAAGTGAATTTTTTCTTCTAACTCTTCTTCTAAAATACGTATGGTTCTACTTTTTGAACCTAATTTTAAAAAGTTATAAGATTCAAAATCTTCCCACTTAATTTTTTTACGTTTTGCTAGTGGATGATTTTTATGGCATACCATTTCAAAACTATCGTTAATAAGTGGTTCAAACTCTAACTCTGAATCCTCTTGGTCAAATTGAGCAATATCAAATTCACACTCCCTTCGAAGTACTTTTTTAACTGCTTCTGGACTTGAGTCTTGGCTAATACGCAACCTAATATTTGGATTTTTCTTTTTAAAATTCATAACAATATCAGGTAAGATAGAGTTTGCAATGGTTAAATTTGTTGTTAATGAAATAGAACCTGTTCGTGTTTTTATGAGTTCTTGAACATCATCAATTGATTTTGTAAACTCTTCCAGCATGCGTCGTGCTTCAATAATGAACTCTTCACCCACAACACTAACACTAATTTTTCTCGTAGTTCTATCTAAAAGTTTAGCTCCCAATGTCTCTTCAAGTTTCTTAATACGTCGTGATAATGCAGGTTGAGTGATACCTAATTTACTCGCAGCACGATTAAAACTTTCATAATCAGCTACAGCAATAAATGCTTCTAAATCATCAATGGTTATCTTCATTTTTCACCTCTTTTATTTATGCAAAAATATTATTAATTTATAATATATATGAATTTGACTTATATATAGCTTTAGGCTAAAATTACATTATAAAAACAGTATTTGCAAATCCGTGTTTTATTATTAAAAATAAAAGAGGAGATCTTATGAATAAGATTATTATTATAGGTGGTGGAAATGCAGCACTATGTGCAGCAATTACTGCAGCTCAAGCTGGAGCAAAAGTAACAATGCTTGAATCATCACCAAAAGAGTGGAGAGGAGGAAACTCTCAACACACAAGAAACATGAGAACATATCATCCAAAGCCAACAACTACTTTAGTTGAAAGCTATCCTTTTGAAGAGTATTATGAGGATTTATTAAAAGTTACTAAGGGTGAAACAAATGAAGAACTGGCAACTTTAGCTATAAAAAGTTCTGTTGATCTGTATTATTGGATGGAAAGCCTAGGTATTCATTTTCAACCAAGTTTGAAAGGGACATTAAGTCTTTCTCGTACCAATGCTTTTTTTCTTGGTGGTGGAAAAACTTTAGTGAATAGAGAGTATCAAATTGCTGAAGATTTAGGGGTAGAGGTACTTTATGAACATGAAGTCTTAGATGTTAATTTAAATGATAATGAAGTTGAATCTTTAGAGGTTAAACTTCCAAATGGTGAATTAAAAAGTTTTAAAGCAGATGCTTATGTTGCAGCAAGTGGTGGATTTGAGTCTAATCGAGAGTGGTTAAGAGAGGCTTGGGGTGAACACTCTAAAAACTTTCTAATCCGTGGAACAAAGTTTAATCAAGGAAAAGTCTTAAAATCGCTACTTGACCAAGGTGTTCAAAAAGTAGGAAAAGAGGAACAAGGACATGCGGTTGCAGTTGATGGAAGAGCACCTTTATATGATGGTGGAATTGTCACACGACTAGATTGTGTACCTTTTGGAGTTGTTTTAAATGATGAGGGTAATCGTTTTTATGATGAAGGTGAAGATTTCTGGCCAAAACGATATGCTATTTGGGGAAGGCTAGTTGCTTCTCAACCAAATCAAGTAGGTCACGTGATTATTGACTCGAAAAGTTTTGATCTATTTATGCCATCAGTATTTGAACCAACAAAAGCAGATAGTTTAGAGGAGTTAGCACAGAAGTTATCGCTTTCTGTTGAGCAAGTTAAAAAAACAATTCATGAATTTAATGATGCAGTTATTGATGCCAATTTTGATTTAACACAACTTGATGATTGTAGAACTGAGAGTTTGGAAGTCAATAAAACCCACTGGGCTAGACGAATTGATACGCCACCATATTATGGTTATACCCTAAGACCAGGTGTTACTTTTACTTATTTAGGGGTAAAAATTGATAAAGATGCACGGGTTTATATGGAAGATGGAAAAGCAATGACAAATCTTTTTGCAACGGGTGAAATGGTTGCAGGAAATATTTTAAGTCAAGGTTATTTAGCGGGAATTGGTATGACAATTGGAGGTGTATTTGGAAGAATTGCAGGAAAAGGAGCAGCACATGTTTAGTAATGAAGAGAGTATTTTAAGATTAAAAGATGCAAGCAGGGCAATGGAGATATGTAATGCCTGTCGTTACTGTGAAACACTTTGTCCAGTTTTTCCTCAAATAACACAGTTTAGAACCTTTGATAAACCGACTCTAAATTACCTATCAAACCTTTGTCATAACTGTAAAGGGTGTTACCATGGTTGTCAATATGCACCTCCCCATGAGTTTGATTTAAACATTCCTAAAACATTCTCAGAAGTGAGAGTTGATAGTTATATTCAGTATGCTTTCCCTAACGTTTTAGGAAAATTATTTGCTAAAAATGGTACGGTTGTTAGTATACTGATGGCACTTTGTATTGGACTTCTTTTTATTGCTGGAGCATATTTTAATAGTGCAGAGTCACTCTTTACTGCTTATGATGGGAAAGGGTCATTTTTTAAAGTTATTCCTTACAATGTTATGACAATTGTTTCTGGACTAATATTTTTCCATGTTATTGTCGCTTTTATAATTGGTTTTAGGCGTTTTTGGACGGAAAATGATGATAAGTTATCTGAGTTAAAAGATATCACTTTATGGAAATATGCAATAGAAGCAGCAGCAACGCTGAAACACCTTGATGGTGGTGATAATGGTCATGGGTGTAACCATATTGATGATAGGTTTGGACACTCAAGAAAGTGGTATCACCATATGGTTATGTATGGGTTTATTTTAACACTTATTTCTACAACACTTGCTGCATTTTACCATCACTTCTTAGGTATTCAAGGTCCTTATGATTTTGACTCTTTAGTAGTTATTACAGGTACCCTAGGGGGTGTTTTAATGGTCATTGGTTGTATGGGGTTAACCTATATTAAAATTAAAGCAGACCCACTACCTATTTCTCAGAAATTATTAGGAATGGACTACTCTTTTATTGCTATGTTAGCTTTAGTAAATATTACAGGGTTATTACTCTTAGTATTTAGAGATGGTTCGTGGATGCCATCACTGTTATGTATTCATTTAGGATTTGTTTTAGCTTTCTTTTTAATAATGCCTTATTGTAAGTTTGTACATTTACTTTATAGACTTGGGGCACTGTTAAAGTATGCAAAATATGTTAAAAACAGTGACTAAATAAACTTCAGTTTTATATCTTTCTTATACTAGCCACTCAATTTTATATAAAATGAGTGGCTCTATTTATATCCTTATTAAAAACTTCTCTCTTTTTAAACTTGCAAGTTTCGCGCCAGCATACAATGTTAATCTTTGAATATAAAATGAGAAACAGTACTTAGTTACTGTTTTATGAAAGGATTTAAGATGGCATTTGAAACACTTATGAGTGCATTTGCAGAACTAATGCAAGTTCAACATATGCTGTATCTATTTGGCGGTGTATTTTTAGGAATCTTAGTAGGAATTCTTCCTGGACTAGGAGGAATTGTTGGTTTTTCTATTATGTTGCCATTTTTGTATGGTATGGATACCACATCAGCATTAGCGATGCTAATTGGTATGGTGGCAGTTATTCCAACTTCTGATACTTTTACTTCAGTACTAATGGGAATTCCTGGTTCTTCTGCTTCACAAGCTACAGTTCTTGATGGGTACCCTATGTCAAAACGAGGTGAAGCAGCACGGGCTTTAGGTGCGGCTTTTTCTTCTTCTTTAGTCGGGGGACTTTTAGGAGCATTGATACTCTCTGCCTTTATTGTTTTTGCCAGAGATTTAATTTTAACCCTAGGTTCGGCTGAACTCTTTATTTTAGGTATTTTTGGTCTGAGTATGGTTGGGGTTTTAAGTGGTAAGTCTTTATATAAAGGATTTATTGCAGCAGCCATTGGACTACTTTTAGGTTCAATTGGTTCAGCACCTGCTACGGGTGAATTTAGAATGACCATGGATAGTTACTATTTATATGATGGCATCAAGTTGGTTATTTTAGGTCTTGGAGTATATGCCGTACCTGAGATTATCTCTTTACTGGTTGAAAATAAAAAGATTTCAAAAGCAGAAAAGCTTGGAGGAAGTTTTCTTCAAGGGGTAAAAGATATGTGGGTTTCACGATGGATTGTTGCACGTTGTGCACCTATAGGAGCAATGATTGGAGCAATTCCAGGTCTTGGTGGAAGTGTTGTTGACTGGATTGCTTATGGGCATGTGGTACAAACATCAAAAGACAAATCAAACTTTGGTAAGGGTGATGTAAGAGGTGTGATTGCACCAGAGTCTGCAAACAATGCAAAAGAGGGTGGAGGATTAGTTCCAACACTTCTTTTTGGTATTCCTGGTAGTGGTTCTATGGCAGTATTTTTAGGTGGTTTAATTATTCTTGGAATTGAACCAGGTCCTGGTATGGTTGATGAAAACTTAGAGGTTTCATATATTATTATCTGGTCATTAGCCGTTGCTAATGTTGTTGGAACGGGTACGTGTCTTCTTTTATCAAATAAAATCTCAAAAATTACAACAATTCCTTATGGATATGTGGCACCTTTTATGCTTATGATTATTTTCTTTGCAGCACTTCAAGCAACACGAAGTTTAGAAGATTTAGTACTATTGATTGCTATTGGGGCACTGGGAACACTTTTTAAGTATTTTGATTGGCCTAGACCTGCTTTACTTATTGGGTTTGTATTAGCTGGAACTATTGAGACATACTACTATCAAGCAGTACAGTTTTACTCTTGGGATATGTTACAACGACCTGCTGTTATTGTTTTAATTATTTTTATGATGGCTTCAATTTTATTAAGTGTTTATTTTAAAAGACGAGAAGATAAAAAAGAGGCTGCACAAACAAGCAACGAGACTAACCCTTCTTCAACACATCAATATTCATTTATCACAGGTGAATTTTTATTTGTTGCGCTTCTTATGGCATTTGGACTTTTTGCACTGATTGATTCTTCTGCTCATGAATTCTTAGGGGGAATATTTCCTATGGTTATTAGTTCTCTTCTATTATTGTTTGGGGCACTTTTACTGTTTCAATTGACATCAAGAAAAAAACAAGCAGATGTTTTATCGATACCAATTACTGAAAATGGTCAACTCTCTTCCTATTGGATTGTGATGTGGAAAAACTTTTTAATTTTACCAATTTTCTTATTTGGTACTTGGATTTTAGGGTTTGTGCCATCACTTGCGATTTTGTTTGTGATTATTATTCGAACAAAAATGAAAAGTTCTTGGTTGAAGATTTTTATTATTACTTCCATTGCTATTGGGTTTTTACTTTTTGTGAGTCAGATGATGACCCTTCACCTTCCTACGGGATTAATTTATGATCAATTTATGTAAGAGCAAGGGGTTGTTCTTTTTAGGGTTTGATTCTTTAAAGGTGGCTTTGTCAGCTTGTAAAAAGAGTTTATAAAATATAGGTCCCTTTTTAATGGGACATTTAAAAGGATGTATAAAATGATGAATGATTTAAAGAGAATTAGTTGTATGTTATATCGATCAGGTACCTCAAAGGGTGTCTATTTTTTAGATAATGATTTACCTAAAGATAAAGATGAACGCCACAAACTTATTTTAAGAATAATGGGAAGCCCAGATATTAGACAGATTGATGGTATTGGTGGAGCGACAACAGTTACGACAAAAGTTGCTATTATCTCAGTATCAAAAAAAGAGGGCATTGATTTAGAGTATAAATTTATTCAGCCAAGCATTGATGAAGCAAGTGTTGATGATAAACCGACGTGTGGAAATGTTTTAACTGCCGTTGGAGCTTTTGGGATTGAGAGAGGTTTAGTCAATGTGGACGATGGAGAGACTGTTGTAAATGTTTATGATGTTAATACAGGAGCAACCATAGCACAAACCTTTCAAACCCCTAGTCGTATGATTCAATATCATGGTGACTTTACAATTGCTGGTGTGCCAGGAAGTGCAGCTCCTATAAAGATGTTTTTTAAAAATATTAGTGGAGGAAAAACGGGACACTATTTACCAACAGGAAATAAATACGATATGTTTGATGGTATAAAAGCAACATGTTTAGATATCTCTATGCCTGTTGTTATTGTCAATGCACATGATATGGGAATTTCAGGTTATGAAAGCCCAGAAGAGCTTGATGGTAACAAAGCACTTTTTGAAAAAATTGAAACAATCCGTGAGCAAGCCTCTTTAAAAATGGGTTTAGGTTCTGCTAAAGGGAATGTTATTCCTAAATTTGCTGTTATTTCAAAGGCTCAAAGTGATGGGGATATTTCTGTACGATACTTTACTCCTTCTACAGCACATCCAGCACTTGCTGTTAGTGCTGGATTTTGTATTGCTACAGGGTGTTTTATCAAAGGAACGCTGTTAAATGATTTGTCATCGCGAGCGTTTGAATCAGGAGAATATCTAGTAAAAATAGAATCTCCTTCTGGAATAATTGATGTTGGCGTTAATTTCCCTACAACTAATATAAAAGATGTTGAAG
>CAZIES010000127.1:0-6801 GCA_964538295.1 uncultured Arcobacter sp.
AAAAACTCAAAAGGTAATAACTTATAACATAGATGATGAAAAAGATTTGAAGAAGTTTTTCTTCCTTTTTTTACCCAATACTTTTTTCCTTCATACTCAATAGAAAATATTTCATTCTCATTCTTTTGGCTTTGTTCTTGAACAAAAGCCTCAAAAGCTTTATCCTGAAAGGCTTTAAATTGACTACCTTTCATCTAAAGCTCTTTTGTATAATTCATCATGTTTATGTTTAAAACGTTTATGTTGCCAAAACCATAACTCTGGTTTTTCTTTAATTTGCTTTTCTACTAAACTATTTTGAATTTGTGTTAATTCTTGTATTTTATCATCTGTTTTAAACTCAACTTGCTTGGTATCAATAACCTCACCTATTTTAATCGTATAATCTCTAAAATCATTCATTACTGCAAACACTGGGATAATAACTGCATCAAATTTCAATGCCATTCGTGAAGTTGAATCTGTTGCCATTACTTTTTGATCAAAAAAGTCTATTTCAACGCCAATACTAATATGTTGATCAATAACTACAGCAACAAACTGGTCTTGTTTAAAGGCTTTTAGCATTCCTTTAGCCGCCACACTTTTTTCAAGCATGATAATATTATTGTTATCACGTGCTTGTGCATACATCTCTTGCATGTAATCATTATTCATTTTACGATTAACAACAGCAATTGTTCCATATTTTAATGCCATGTAAGGTAATGCTATTTCCCAACCTCCATAATGAGCTGTCATAAATATAATTTTTCGTTTGTTTTTAATAGCTTCTAAAATAGCTTTTTCATTGGTAATTTTTGCTTTACTTAAAATACCCTCTTTCGATAAATATTGATTTTCAACAAATTCAAACATGTTAAACATAAGTGATCGATAAGAGAGATAAGAAATATTTTCTTTTTCGCTTGTAGTTAACTGTTTGTTAAAGGCAATATCCAAATTAACATCAACAATTTTACGATGCTTTTTATTTAACATATATACCATTTTTGATAAAAAGATTAAAATGTATTTTAGTAAGAAGTTAGGTGTAACTCGAAACAGGAATACTAAAAATTTATAGATTAGAAAAACTAAATAATCTTTCAATAAAAGCCCTTAGGTTAAGTAAATCTTGATATTTTATCGAATTTTTATTTATAATCGACTTTAGGGATTATTCCTATAAGTTCACAAGCCAATTTAGCGACTGTTTTATCCTCTATTTCTGAAATTGAAAAGTCTTGTTTATTTAACTTACAAGCATCCACTTTTGAGTTGGATTCAAGTACTTTATTAATAGTAGTAGTGTATGTATTTCTATAACCAGGTGTATTTCCAAAAAGAGTAATAGAAGGAACATTTAATGCCCATGCCATATGTGTAGGTCCCGTATCATTTCCAATAACTAAATCAACTTTAGCAACGACTGCTTTTAAACTATTTAAATCAAGTTTTGGTAAAACACAAGCACTACTGTGTTTAGCTATATAATCTGCCATAGCTTTTTCATCACTACTTCCCCAAGCAATAATAATATTTGCATCAAGATGATTAGCCACACTTGCAAACTTCTCTTTTGCATAAATTTTACTTGGCCAGCTTGCTCCCACAATAAAAAGTATATTTTTTTTATCCTTGGACATGAAGTCATCAATAACATTATCTTCATTATTGAAAAATAAAAAAGGTTCTTTTTTTAAAATCATATCCGTAGAGACATCTAAACCTAAAGGCTCACATAGTACCTTAACATTTCTATCAATAGCATTCTTTTCATAAGCAATGGAAACTTGTTGTTTATAAAACTTTGCAGCAAAACCTTCTCTTGTAGAATGTTTATCAAAACCTGCTGTACTACTTCCTAATAATCGAGCAACAATGGAAGATTTAATCAAACCTTGCGCATCTATAACTAAATCATAATTTGTTTTTGAATATTGCCGTAATAGTTTTATTTGTGAAAAAATGGCAAGTTTATCTTTTTTTATAGCTTTTAAATGTACGGTATAGATATTATCAATGTGAGGGTTATACTCTAAAACCTTAGCAAAAGCTTTTTCTACAAACCAATCTATTTGTATCGTAGGATGAAACTTTTTAATAAATTGTAAAGCAACCATAGCATGGATAATATCTCCCATTGCAGAAAGTTTTACAATAGCTAATTTCATAACTTTATCTTTATTTTTGAAAGTCCCTTAGGTAATTGAAGCTTAGCAATTTCATTTTGAATAATATAAATCTCTTCTTCAAAATGGACTTTAAGTTTATTTTTTTTAACTTTATACCGTACATTAGGATTAGAGTAGTCTTGATTAATCGTTAAGTTTAACGAAATCATAAAAGAGAGCCACTGCATTGTTTCAAAACACGGCAATAAACTTTGATACTCGTGTAAATCTTTTTTATGAGGAAGCGTCTTTTTTGAATACTTTAACATATGCGCAATGGTTACTCTTGAAGAGTGTAAGAAATCATAATTTAAACCATTTAAAATAAAATCAAATGAATTATCATTAGATTTATAAAAGTTTAATGTTGTACCTATTGTATTTAACTTAGAAGCAATAACAAGCAATGTTTTATATCGTTCATCTAAATTATGTAAGGGTTGCAGCGCATCAAATATTTTTGCAGCATTTGAACCAAAATATGCACTTAGTCTAGTATCAATTTCAAAACGATCTAAAAGACTTCGCACACTTACATTATAATTTGAAGGAAAAACCCCATTAGAGTTTCGTAAAAGATCACTTAAATAGACTCCCTCACGAACTCCTGCACCCGAAGTTGTTACTGTTTGTATATTAAACTCATCTAAGATAGTATCAAAAATAAGTGTACCCTCTTTTATCGTGTCATATCGATCTTTTTTAATACCAATATGGCGTAAACTATTTTTATTCTTTGCATTTATAATAGAAGAAAAAGTATGTCGATTAATATCAACACTATAAGTAAATCCATGTAAAATATCTAAAGGATAGTTTGTTTTATCCATAATCACTTTACTAAGAGCCCTTATACTTCCACCAATACCAACGACAGTGTTAGGAACATCAAAGCCACAACTTTTTAAAGCTTCTAGTTTTTCTAAGATATACTGTTTTGCACCCGCAATATCCCCTTTTTTAAAAAAGAGTTCATTTAATCTTACTGTTCCAATATCTAAAGAGATACAGTGTTCAATCTTACCATTTTTGATAAAAGCAAACTCCGTAGAACCTCCCCCAATATCAACAGTAATAAAGTCTTGGTTATAAATTAGGTTTTGTGCAGCAATACCACCATAAAAGGCCTCTTTTGTACCATCAATAACTTTTATATTTAAACCAAACTCTTTTTTAACACGATTAATAAACTGTTTAGCATTCGGAGCATCACGCATTGCAGAAGTGGCAACACAAAATATTTTTCTTGATTTTAAGGAGTTAGATATATTTAAAAAAGATTTTAAGGAGTTAAAGGCTCTATCCATAGGAACTTCTTGTAAGTTCCCATCGTTTTCATAAGAGCCTTCAGAAATTTTAACACGCGCTTTTGTTTCATTAATTAAATGAAACGCAAAACGACTGCTTTTTTGTAAAACAACCATACGCATTGAGTTAGACCCAATGTCAATTACAGTTGTAACTTTAGACATTTATACTTCTTCTGCTTCTAGTTGTTCAAACTTAAATCGTAACTCTTCCATTGATTCTTGGTTATCTGGATCAACAATAATACAATCAACCGGACAAACTTCAACACAAGCAGGTTCTTCATAATGACCAACACACTCTGTACATCTATCAGGGTCAATTACATATATTGGATCACCCTCTTCTATGGCTACATTTGGACATTCATCTCGACATGCATCACAAGCAATACATTCATCCGTAATAATTAAAGACATTTTTTCTGTTCCCTAGTTTAAATTAAATTATGGAGTTATAACGAATTATTCTTTAATTATTTCTTTAATTTTATTAAATAGGTCAATATTTTTGGAAACTATCAAAAATTTTTCATCAAAGTATATATTTAAATCGTCACAAATGTGTAACGCCGCTTTAATATCAAACTCTCTAATATTTCCTGCAAAAAGAACAAAACCATAATTTCTAGCATTCGCTATTGATAAAGCAACTGCACCAGGACTTCTAAATTTAATCTGATTATCATAAAGCTTTTGAGTAATTGTTGGATAATCATATGCTTTTTCAAAAATAGCCAGGTTGGTAACCACTTGATGTTGACTAACAAGTGCTTTTTTGGTTATCAAATCAATCTCTAAGGGTTCTTCCTTATCTACTTTATAAAGTAATTTATGATTGGCTAAATTACATACAACAGAGGCGATTGTTTTATTCTCTTTTTCTAAGGCAACTGAAGTGCCGTAATAAGGAAGTTGAGCTTTAAAATTATTGCTACCATCAAGAGGGTCAATGATAATTTTATACTCACCTACATCACCTACTATAAAGCCTGCTTCTTCTGTATAAATATTTCCATACGCTTTAAGATGGTCAATAAATATTTTTTCACAAATTAAATCTATATTTAAAGAGTTATCACCACCAACGCCGATAGTATTAGAATAGTTGTAGTCAGTTTCAGATATATGAGTTGTTATATACTCATATATCTTTTGATTTGCTTTTATACACGCATTAATAAATGGGTCAAAAGCCTTCATGATTATAAAAGGGCTTTTATAATCTCTTTTGCCGCTTCTCTTCCGTCTGCAGCTGCTGTTACGGCTAAGTGAGCACCTCGTTGACAATCCCCACCTGCATAAACTTTTTTATTACTTGTTTGATAATTAGTTGTTTCAACACCGCCCCAAGAGTTTGTCTCTACATTTAACTCTTTTAAGAATGCTGGAGATTCAGGAGAGAAACCTAATGCCATAATAATCACATCAGCCTCTTCTAAATACTCACTACCTTCAATAATTTCAACTCTTTGTCTTCCTGACTCATCTGGCTCAGTTAGACCTGTTTTGAGAAGTTCAATAGCTGTTGCTTGATTATCTAAAGTGATAATTTTGTTTGGACTAACATTAAATACAAACTCAACACCCTCTTCTTTAGAGTTTACAACCTCTTTTTTACTTCCTGGCATATTTGCTTCATCTCTTCGATAAAGACATTTAACAGATTTTGCACCCTCTCTAACTGAAGTTCTTACACAATCCATAGCAGTATCACCACCACCAATAACAACAACTTTTTTATCTTTTACATCAATAAAATCGTCTACTTTATTTCCGAAGTTTCTCTTTTGAATTCGTTTTAAGAAGTCAATTGCTAGATGTACATTGGAAGCATCTTCACCATCAATTTTTGCAAATCGACCAGCTGTTGCACCAATCCCTAAATAAATAGCATCAAACTCATTTTCTAACTCTGCAATTGTTTTATCTTTCCCAATTTCACAGTTAACATGTAGTCGCATACCTGCTTCTAAAAGCCAGTTAATTCTTCGCTCAACGGCACTTTTATCAAGTTTAAATCCAGGAATACCATACGTTAAAAGACCACCTGCTCTATCATCTCTTTCAAACATCTCAACAGCAACACCTTTTCGTAAAAGGAAAGTTGCTGCTGAAATTCCAGTAGGTCCAGAACCAATAATAGCAACTCGTTTATTGTGATTGATTGGAGCAAATTTTGGTTTTAAGCCTCTATCAAATGCTTGCTCACTAATATGTGTTTCAACAGCACCAATAGAGATAGCTCCATGACCTGTATTTAACGAACACGCACCCTCACATAAAACATCTTGAGGACAAATTCGTCCTAAAATCTCTGGAAATGGTGATGTTTCATTAGATAAAGCAAATGCTAAATCAGGGTTTTTTTCTGCTGTTTGTTTTAACCATGCTGGAATAAAGTTATGTAAGGGACATCCTGTATGACAGTATGGATCACCACACTGCATACATCTATCCGCTTGTTCTCTTGCTCGAGATTTTTTAAATACTTGATAGACTTCATCATAATCTTTTAATCGCTGTAGTACATCTCGTTTTTCAGGGTTTATTCTTTCAAATTTTGTAAAGTTTAACATCTTAATCTCCCTCATCCGGATCTAGAGGTAACACTGTCATATTTTTAGGTTTAACCATCCAGAAGTTTCTAATTTCAGGTCTAAAATTATCTAAAATATGTTGTGCTGCATTACTCTCTGTTTCATGTACATAGTCAGAAAGTAATCTTTTTAAATATAGTCTCTCTTTTTCAGTATCATCTGTATCAATTCTAACAGCTTCAATTAACTCTTGATTCATCTTATCAACAAATACTTTCTCTTTATCATATACAAAAGATAAACCACCTGTCATACCTGCACCAAAGTTAATACCTGTTGATCCTAAGATAACTACAATACCACCTGTCATATATTCACAAGCACTATCTCCAGTACCTTCAACAACTGCTGTACAACCAGAGTTTCTTACTGCAAATCGCTCACCAACAGCTGCTCTAACATAAAGTTTACCACCCGTTGCTCCATATAAACAGGTATTTCCTGCTCCAGAGAACTCTTGACCTTGGTGAAGTGGAGTAATAATAATCTTACCACCATTCATTCCCTTACCAACATAATCATTTCCAGTACCATTTAAGTAAAGGTTCATACCCTTAGATAAAAATGCACCAAATGATTGCCCAGCAATTCCTTTTAAGTTAATATTGATCGAGTTATCTGGAAGACCTTTATCACCGTAGAATTTCGCAATTTCACCAGAAATGTATGCTCCAAAACTTCTATTTAAGTTACAGATTTCTGCATCAAGTTTGATAGGACTATTTGGTTTTTCAATGG
>CAZIES010000128.1:0-2916 GCA_964538295.1 uncultured Arcobacter sp.
ACAATGTTGGGTCGCATTTTCCCGCCACACTTTTCACATGTTGAGTTGCTTTCATCTTGTTTTGCATACTCTACATTGATAATATCATCACAACTCATACAACGTAACTCTTTTAAGTGTCCATGCAGATGCATCACCTCTTTACAGTTGGCTCGTTCGAGTAAGTCATCTATATTTTGTGTGATAACTTCAACCAAATTAGGATACTCCTCTTTTATATGAGCTATCATTTCATGGGCATTGTTAGGGTTTTTATCTGCTATATCTACACGTCGTTGGTTATAAAAATTCACCGTTGCATCATAGTTCCAATCTAAACACCCTGCACTACATATCTCTTTAATATCATGGTTTTCCCATAATCCATCAGCATCTCTAAAAGTTGAGATACCACTTGAAGCACTAAGCCCTGCTCCTGAAAATATAATCACTTTTTTATGCATAACAACTGCCTTATAAAATTAAATTTATTTAACATCATATCATATAATCAATATATGACTCTTTTTAGCTATAATCTGCTTTTTAAAATAGCTATTTTTTTAGGACAGTAAATGCAAAATATACTAATAACAGGATGCTCAACTGGGATTGGACTTGAAACAGCAAAAGTATTAAAAGAGAACCACTTCAAAGTTTATGCAACAGCTCGAAAGAAAAAAGATGTTAAACACTTAAAAGAGTTAGGCTTTATTGCCTACAAACTAGACGTAACCAAACCTAAACATATCGCAAAGGTCTTAAAAAAAATCATCTTAAGAGATAGCAAACTTGATGCCGTATTTAACAATGCAGGCTTTGGACAACCTGGTGCAGTTGAAGATGTCACAACAAAAGTTTTAAAAGAACAGTTCGAGACTAATCTTTTTGGATTACATGAAGTCACACTTCAATGTATGCAACTCTTTAGAAAACAAGGACATGGAAAAATAGTACAACACAGTTCAGTTCTTGGAATCATCTCTTTAAAATTTCGAGGAGCCTATAATGCCAGTAAATATGCCATTGAAGGTTTAGCTGATACCATGAGGCAAGAGCTTATAGGAAGTAATATCTTTATTAGTACGATTAATACTGGACCTGTTACCTCAAAATTTAGAGCTAACGCTTTGATAAAATTTAAAGAGAATATTGATATTAAAAATAGTTTTTTTACCCCAACATATGATACTGAATTAAAAGATAGATTAGAGAGTGACAAGGATGATACACCATTTAATTTACCACCAAGTTCAGTTGCTAATATCGTACTTAAAATCATGCAATCAAACAAACCAAGAGCACGATATTATGTTACAGGAGCAACACATCTACTAGGATTTGCAAAAAGAGTATTAAGTACCTCTTTGTTAGATAAACTGCTCAATCGTATTTAAATAATGAACTTAAAAAGATAATAAACTTAAGTCTGTTGAATCTCTTTAGTATTGGCTTTTTGTTGTAAAAAGTCAGAGATTTGCATTAAGCAAAAGGTGACAATAAATATCATAAGACCAGGGAAAAAGCTCACCCACCATGCAATATCTAAAACAGCCTTCCCATCACTAAGCAGACTTCCCCATGACATATCAGGAGGATTTACTCCAAGACCTAAAAACGAAAGTCCAGACTCAGCTAAAATAGCACCACCAACTCCAAACGTAAATGAGATAAGAAAAATAGGTGCTAATAGTGGCGCAAAATATTTAAAGATGATTTTAGTCGTAGGAACATTTCCTAGTTTTAAGACTTTGATAAAAGGTTTTGTTCCAATAGCAAAACTCTCACTTCGAATAAGCCGTGCCATACCCATCCATCCTGTAATTGAAATCACAATAATTAAAACAACTGCAGATGCTTGGATATATGATACCAATGCTAAAAGTAAAAAAAACGTAGGAAAGGTTAAAAATAGGTCAATAACAATTGTAATTGTTTTGTCTATATTACCTTTAAAATAACCAGCATTAATCCCAATAAAAAGTCCAATAATAGATGAAATAGCTGCACTTAAAAACCCAATGATCAATGAAGTTTGACCACCCTCTAATATACGCGCTAAAATATCACGACCTAAACGGTCTGTTCCAAAAGGATGCGCCCATGAAGGGTCAGATAAAATCTCACTAGGATTTAATGCGTACGCTGATGTGGTATAAAAAAATGGCATTATAAACACTAATATAATAAGTGTAAAAAGTATTGTTCCTGCCACTTTAAACATTGTTTATCCTACACGATAGTAAGACAAAGAACTCTTACCAAACTTTTTTTGTTTAAAGAGTTCAAACTTACCTAGATTTTTAGGTATTTCAATCGAACTCTCATGTTCAAAACAAATAAGAAAAATATTATCATTCTCTATTTCTCGAACAACATCAAATGACTTTTCATAAATCTCTTCCATTCCTTCTCGATAATCAAATGGTGGATCTATATAAAGAATCAACTCATCAGTTGAGTTTTTTAATGAATTAACAATATTTGGAAGTTGCACAAAGGTATCACCAAACATTGTTTGACATTTATCAGGCTCAATTGACTTACAATTTTGAACTAAAATATTATAGGAGTTTCTATCAATTTCTACAAAGTAAGCTCGTTTTGCATCACGACTTACTGCTTCAAGCCCAATACTACCACTTCCTGCAAAGGCTTCAACAAAAACCTTATCAATAATATCAAATTGAAGAACATTAAAAAAAGACTCTTTTAGTCGTGCCTTTGAACTTCGTGTTACATCAAGACTAGGCAGTTCTAACTTTTTACCTTTATATTTTCCAGCAATAATCTGTGTTGTTAATTTTTGATTTTTCATATTCGTTTCTATCTTTTAATCTGTTTAATGTGCGTATTATAGTAAAAAAAGGTTTAGTTTTCATTTAATTATTTTGATAACAATTCTCAATATTAAGTTTAACTATGTTATATTCTCTT
>CAZIES010000128.1:2926-6713 GCA_964538295.1 uncultured Arcobacter sp.
ATTAAAGGATTAGTAAATTACTTTTCTTATATTCAATTACAATTTAAAATTATAATATGTGACGGATGAATAATCATTTCCATATAACCTATAATACTGATTTATAATAATTTAGTCTAAAACTTCATTATTATGTCATACCTTTATTATAAGTTTTTATTATAGTTTTAAACTATTTATTACAACCAAGGAGAATCAATGAATATAAAAGCCAAACTATTAAGTGCTTTTGGCGTAATCATTGCCATTTTACTGATTTTAGGAATCTATGTCTTTACACAAGTCAACGCCTTTGACAAAGTAAGTGATCTAAAAGCAGAACGATACAGCCAGATTATTGAAATAGAACAGATTAAGCAGATTAATACTGCCATTACACTTGTTGCTATGGATAGCATTATTGATAAGGGCGAAGGTAGGGTTTCCCCTGAACGTTTACAAGAATTAAAAGAGCTCTTTGCTTCAGTCTGGAAAAAAGAGAAACATCTCATTGAACTTGCAGACACCCAAGAAGAAAAACAGCTTATCACAAAAATAATTCAGGCCTTTCGAGGTATTGAACCTATTATTATGAATGATTTAGTAAAACTCATAGAGACTGGTGCTTCTGAAGATGCCTTTGCAAAGCTAGATGATAATATCGATGGGGCGGCAGGTGATATGGATGGTGACATAGAAAAAGTGTTGAACTCTATTCAAGAAGAGCTTAAAGAAGCGGATACAGATGAGAAAGAGTTTTCGCAGAGCATGAAAACAACCATTATCATTGGAATTGTTATAGCTACACTTTTATCAATTGTTATATCCTTATGGATTATCCGAAACTTAGGACAATCTCTCACAACATTTCAAAATGGACTTTTAGGCTTTTTTGATTATATTAATAAAAAATCCACTAATGTGACTTTACTTGATGATACTCAGAATGATGAGTTTGGAGAAATGGCAAAAACAGTTAACAATAATATTGAAAAAACCAAACAACTTATTGAAGAGGATCAACAGTTTATTAAAGATGTAGTAAAAGTAGCGGATGAAGTCAAAAATGGCTATCTTTTTCAACGTCTTGATAAGAGTATTAACTCTGAAAACCTTGAAGAGTTACGTTTAACCTTTAATCAAATGCTAGAGAATCTACAAAATAATATTGCAGGAAGTACCAATAAAATTCTTGATGTTCTTGTAAGCTTTGGACAACTTGACTTTACAAATGGGATAAAAGATGATAGTGGAAAAATTGCAGTTGCCCTCAACGAAGTAAACCAGCTTATTACTAATATGTTAGTTGAAAACAAATCCAATGGACTTACCTTACAAAACAGTTCCCAAACCCTTTTAAAAAATGTTGATATTTTAAATACCAACTCAAACTCAACTGCCGCATCTCTAGAAGAGACAGCAGCAGCACTAGAAGAGATTACAGGTAATATTCGTGGCAATACCCAAAACATTGCACAAATGGCAACAAATGCCAATGAGCTCACTAGCTCTTCAACTAAAGGTCAAGAGTTAGCAACACAAACAACTACTGCAATGGATGAGATAAATGAGCAAGTTACCGCTATTAATGATGCCATTGGGGTTATTGACCAAATTGCCTTTCAAACCAATATCCTCTCCCTTAATGCAGCTGTTGAAGCAGCAACTGCAGGTGAAGCAGGGAAAGGGTTTGCAGTTGTTGCCCAAGAGGTAAGAAACCTTGCTTCACGAAGTGCAGAAGCAGCAAAAGAGATTAAAGACTTAGTGGAGACAGCAACAACAAAAGCAAATCAAGGTAAAACTATTGCTGATTCTATGATTGAAGGGTATGAAAGCCTAAACAACAATATTTCCAATACAATTAAACTTATTGAAGGAGTTGAGAGTGCTTCAAAAGAGCAACTAGGTGGTATTGAACAAATCAATGATGCTATTAACCAATTAGATCAACAAACACAAGAGAATGTTTCTGTTACTAATATTGTTCATGAAATTGCAGAAGAGACAGGTGAAATATCAGCACTTATTGTAAGAAATGCAAATGAAAAAGAGTTTTTTGGGAAAGATGAAGTACAAGCAAAAAACTTTCAAAAAAATAGAAATACTATTGAGCAAAAACCACTTTCACGCAAGCCAAAAATAGAGAAACAAACAACCATTGTTCAAGCGACAAATAACAGTGATGATGAGTGGGAAAACTTTTAAAACAAGAGGAGAAACTCCTCTTGTTAAGAAATGATTAAAACTCAATTTACTTACATTTAACCTACTTTGTTAGACTTCCTCTATCACACACAAGGAAGAAAAATGAACAGAACCGTTGCAACATCATTAACAACCATTACCTTTTTAATCATAGGGATTAGTGGAGTAATGATGTTTTTTAAGTTTTATGATATGCAAGTAAAAGAGTTACATGAAATATTAGGATTAGTTTTTATGGGAGCTGTGGTCTTTCATCTGTTTTACAACTGGAAAAGTATGAAAAGCTACTTTAATAAAAAAGTCTTTTTATCCTCACTTGTTGCGGGAGTACTCGTATCAGCTGCTTTTGTAGGTACTAGTTTAGAGCAAGGTGAGAACCCAAAACGAACCATTATTGAAAGTGTTTTAAAAGCACCAATTAATAGTTCCCTTGCTCTTTTTAAATTAACCAATGATCAAGCAACAAATAAACTTAAAAAAGCCAATATCAATTTTGATAATCAAACAACCATATTAGCAATTGCACAAGCTAATAAAACAAGTCCTTTTAAAATTATAGCAATCTTAACAAAATAGCTAAAAACTTTATAATCAAACCGGTGCTTTCTTTATATCAAATCATCAAACAATTTTATAAAGAGAGCACTTAACAAAACTCAACAAAATTTAAATTCAGATTAAAGTAAGCCAACAACTTCCAAATTTACAAAAAAACCATAATTAACACCTAAATTCTAGTGTAAACTAAACATAGGAAACACGAAAGGTCTTTTATGGTTATTGATACAAACTCAAATCAATCAGTTTTCACTAATAGTCCAAAAACGAATGAAAAAAAACAAGATAACAGTTTTGATTCACAGTTAGGATCTTCAGGACAAGATAGTCGCTATGTACAAGAAAAAACACAAAAAGAGATTATTGCAAATATGGAGAAACTAGTAGAAGATATTGATTCAGTAATGCGAACAGGAATGACACCAGAAGAGTTAGAACAACTAGAAAAACTTCTTGAACGTATCAAAGAAGAGATGAATGAAAAGTATCCCGATGAGAAAAAAATCAAAGAGATGCTTGATGACCTAGAAAAAGAGATAGCGCGTTTCAAAAAAGAGATAACAGGTGAAGCTGTCATTGAAGCAGACGAGTTGAAAAAACCCTCTCAAGCTAGTGAGTCAACTGTCACACTTAATATTGAAGAGCGTATAGATGCTGCTAAAAAAGGAATTGATGAGTTAAAAGAGTATGTGAATGGTAAACAACCTACACAACTTTATAGTCAATCCCAACTACTTCAAGAGATAAAACAGTTTCAAAACCAATAATGAAAGGAGAGCAATATGTATATAACCCAAGCCCTAAATCATGCTGTTAATGATACTCCTGACTTAGTACCTAATCAAGAGCTTGTTAGCAATGACAATAGCTTCTTTGAGCAGATGCTAAGTGCGAGTTCAATGCAACAAGTAGGAAGTATCACAAATACAGAAATGGGCATGAATAAGGATAGTCAACAACAAAAAGACAAACCAGAATTAATATCGCAAAATGATGAAGAATCTCAAGACAAGGAGACTCCTCAAATTTTAGGTTCTTTAATTAG
>CAZIES010000129.1:0-6673 GCA_964538295.1 uncultured Arcobacter sp.
ATAAAAATAGTGAAGTAATTCCTGGTGTTACATCATTTTCAGATGCCTCAGCAAAGATAAAAAAACCCCTTTGCGTTGGTGATAGCTCTTTTTCAATTGTACCTTTACATAAAAAAGATGTTCAAAATACCACCGTTTACATGCGTCCTAAAATTGGTATGAGCACAGAAAATATTCCTCAAAATGGAGAACTATGTACATTTGAAAACTTGAACTACCAAGGAGAGACGATTTCAAAATATAAAAAAGAGCATGTTGAAAAGTATATGACACTATTTATTGATTTTGTTAAGGCTTAATGAAACACTTTTTTACTACAAAATTTTTAGAGAAACTCTCTAAACACTATCTTGGAATATTATAAGTAAAACTTATGATATTCCTAATCAAATATTAATTTTTTAAAGAGTACAATTCGCCAAATTAGTTTGACTTTACTTGTTGTTTTATTTTTTTAGGAAGATGGGCAAAAGGGATTATTTTTTTCTCTTTTTTATTCTCTTGTATAAACTCAAGTTCAACGGTCATTTGTGGTTTTTTTAGGTGTAGTACTTTGTATATGATGTTGTTATCATTATAGGTAATATTTTGTTTTGAAAAGTTAATGATTTCGCTTTTTTTTGCCATTAAAAACCTTCTGTTAAAGTTTTGAAAGGATAACAAAAAATGAATAATGAAGAAATAAAGTTAGTTCCTAATCGTTTACAGTTTTTTCCTGTTATGATGTTTGCAATGGTAATGGGTTTTTCTGGACTTGCTATTGTGTATAAAAAGGCACATGAAATTTTAGGTTTTAGTATTGTTGTTGCTGATATACTTGCTTATTTAAGTATTGCATTATTTATTACTATTTTGGTTACTTATATCACAAAAATATTTAAATATAACGACCAGTTTAAACAAGAACTTTCCCATCCTATACGTATCAACTTTTTTGCAGCTATATCAATATCTTTTGTGCTTATTTCTATTTTAACGAAACCTATGAATTATGATATTGCTTATTTTTGTTTTTTTATTGGTGCTTTATTACATCTGTTTTTTACTTTTAATACGTTGAATTTTTGGATTAATAAATCTGTTGAAATTCAACACTCAAATCCTGCTTGGTTTATTCCTATTGTTGGTAACTTGATTGTACCTGTTGGTGGGGTAGGTTTTTTTAGTAATACTATTTTGATGTTCTATTTCTCCATTGGTATTTTCTTTTGGATTATTATGCTCTCTATTATTTTAAATCGTATTATTTTTCACAAACAGTTTGCACCAAAGTTTATGCCAACCCTTTTTATTTTAATAGCACCACCTTCTATTGGTTTAGTAGCCTATTTTAAAATGACACAAACTATTGATATGTTTGCGATGATTTTATTTAATTTAGGGCTTTTCTTTACCCTTTTAGTGCTGTTTATGTATAAAAAATTTTTAAAAATACAATTTTTTATTTCGTGGTGGGCATTTACTTTCCCCCTTGCTACGGTTGCATTAGCAACGCTTTTGATGTACGAACAGCTCCATGATTCTATTTATTTGTATCTTTCATATGGGTTAATTCTTTTTTTAACAATAGTGATTACTATCGTTGCATATAATACCATCCTTCATATGCTAAAAAAAGAGATATGTATTATGGAGTAATTCTTTAGTCTTTTAAGGATATAATATACCCTTATTGGATGAAATAAGGGTGTTATATGAAACATAGATATATTGGAAAAACAGGTTTACGCGTAAGCCCAATTTGTATGGGAACAATGACTTTTGGAACTTCTACGTCAAAAGAAGAAGCTTTTAAAATTATGGATAAAGCTTATGATAATGGAATAAACTTTTTTGATACAGCGGAACTCTATCCCGTACCTCCCAAAGCTGATTTAGCAGGTGATACTGAGATTATAGTGGGAGAGTGGTTAAAAACAAAGCCACGAGATTCTGTGATTTTAGCAACCAAAGTAGCAGGTGCTTCTTCGGGATGGTTTGTGCCTCCAATTCGGCATGGGTTAACTGCTATTGACTCGTTTCATATAAAACGAGCAGTTGAACAAAGTCTAAAACGACTACAAACAGATTATATTGATTTATACCAAATGCATTGGCCTGATACGGTTGTGCCTATTGAAGAGTCGTTAAAAGCCTTTGATGAGCTTGTACGTGAAGGAAAGGTTCGATATTTAGGAACTTCCAATGATAGTGCCTATGGTTTAACAAAAGCCAACGAAACTTCTAAAAGATTAGGTATTGTGCGTTTTGAATCAATTCAAAATAATTTTTCACTTAATAATCCACGCTTTTTAGATGAGTTAAAAACAGTTTGCCAAAAAGAGCAAATTTCACTTTTACCATATTCTCCTATTGGGGGAGGAATGTTATCAGGAAAATACAATGGACAATTTTATCCTGAAGGTGCCAGATTTACAACCTATATGCAGAATAAAAACCCTCGAGTACAAGCCATGGCAACTCGTTTTGTTAATGATAAAACAAAGGCAACAACACAGCAGTATATGGAACTTGCAAATGAGTTGGGTATTTCACCTGTTACTTTAGCAGTTGCCTATTCAAAGCAGTTTGATTTTGTAGCATCGACGATTATTGGAGCAAGGGTTTTATCACAATTAGATGAATCTTTAGCTGCAATGAGTTTAGATTTAAGTGATGAAGTCCTAGCTAAGATTGAACAGATTCAAAAAGAGATTATGTATCCAATGGGGTAAATAGATGCCATTAAACCGTCAAAAAGAGAATCGATTTTTAAAACTTGTTAAGTATAGTCTTCCTCTATTTACAGTGATTATATCCGCTTGTTTTATTCTTTTTATTGTTCTAAGTAACCAATCAAACTTTAAAAAAGAGGCACAAGAGTTACGAAAAAACTTTATAGCTTCTAAAAAAGAAGAGGTAAAAAATGAAGTTGAAAAGGTTCATAAACAAATAGAGATTGAAAAAAGAGTAACTCAAAATGACTTAAGAAATGAGATTCGACAAAGAGTTTATGAAGCGTATGCTATTGCTTACACCATTTTTAATAAATATAAAAATAAAAAGAGTGAAGAAGAGATTTTAACCCTTATAAAAGATACCCTTAAAAATATTCGTTTTAATAATGATAGAGGGTATTATTTTATTTATGATAGAAATGGGGTGAATTTGATGCATCCTATTGATAGTACTATTGAGGGCAAAAATCAACTTGAAATAAAAGATATTGATGGTAATGCTATTTTAAAAGGTTTTTTACCAGATTCTAAAGATATTTATATAGAACGTTTTAGTACGTGGTATTGGTATAAGCCTTTTGATTCAACACAAACCTATAAAAAAATTGGGTTTCATAAATATTTTGAACCCTTTGATTTTTATATTGCTACAGGGGAGTATATTGCTGATTTTGAATCAAAAACAAAAACACTGCTTTTAGAAAAACTTCAAAATTTAAAATATGGGAAAAATGGTTCAATCACTATTCTTGATTATGATGGAAATTATCTGTCTCATGTTGATTCAAAGCAAGTGGGGCAAAATCATATCAATTTAGAGGATGAAAATGGCTTTTTAATCACTAAAGCTGTGATTAATACAGCAATTAATGGTTCAGGGTTTATCTCTTACTATGAGTCCAATTATGATGGTAACCCCATTTTAAAAACCTCCTATATTAAAGGGTTTAATGATTGGTATTTAGCAGTTGAGTCAGGTTTTGATAATAATGAAATTGATAGGTTGATTAATGAAAAAGCTAAGAAATTACATAAGATAAATAAAGAGTATATTCAAAGAATTGTAATTGTAGGTGTTTTAATTACGCTTATTTTATTTATTCTTTCGCTTTACCTATCCCGTATTTTAGAACGTTATTTTATTCGTTATCGAACGATGCTAATTGATGAAGCTAAAAAGGTGAATGAAAAAGACCAGTTGCTAGCACAGCAGTCAAAAATGGCGGCTTTAGGGGAAATGCTTGAAAATATTGCACACCAATGGCGACAACCCCTTTCTGTTATTACCACAAGTGCTAGTGGAATAAAACTTGAAAAACAACTCAAACAGCTTAAAGATGAGGATGAGGAACGCTATTTAAATACAATTATTACCAATGCTAAACACCTTTCGCAAACTATTGATGACTTTAGAGAGTTTTTAAAAAGTGATAAAACAAAAGAACACTTTGATTTACAAGATATTGTTGATACGATTAATAACCTTTTGAGTGCAAAGTTTAAAAACTCTGGTATAGAGATGATTGTTTTGTTTGATAAAATTGAACTTTATGGTTTACGAAATGAATTTATTCAAGTGTTGATGAATATTATTAATAACTCTATTGATGCTTTTGAACAAAATAATATAAAGAAACGTCTAATTTTTATTGAAGCGATGAAAAAAGATGATTATGTACTTGTTTGTATCAAAGATAGCGCAGGGGGAATCCCAAAAGAGATACTTAATCGTATTTTTGAACCCTATTTTACTACAAAACATCAATATTCAGGAACGGGTATTGGTTTATATATGTCACGAGAAATTATTGTTAGAAATATGCATGGAACCATAAATGTTCAAAATATAGATTATGAGTATGAAGATGAAAAGTACAAAGGTGCACTGTTTGAGCTTATGTTAAAAGATAAGCGTGAAGATTAAATAGTTTTTTGAGGGTAATATGGAAAGTATCATTGCATTAGAAGAGTTAATAAAAGAGAATGAAGCGAAAGCTGAACTACAACAACGTCAATTAGATGAGCACTTATGCGGGAAACGACAACTCTCACCTATGGTGTTGGCTTCTACAGAATCTAATTTAGAAGAGGCAACTATTTTACTTGAAAAATATAGAGCCATGTTAGAGAAACTCTCACGACTCACCCCTGAAGAGTTAGAAGAGAAAGAACGCCTTCACGCAGCAGCTATGCGAAAAAAGTATTTTGATACACAAGAGTCACGTATACGTGCCAATATTGAAAAAGATAATGATATTAAATTAGAGGTACTTCGTATTATTGGAGAGCTTCCAATGGATGTGCAGTTTAAAGATGAAGAACTTTTTGATATGGCTACAAAATCTATTTCACTTTCATTGCCAAATTTAAATGAGCTTGTAAGTAAACTTGAAGAGATTCGTCAAGATTTTGCTCAAATGACAAAAAATGATGACGAACGCAGTATGCAAGAGTTTGCAACAATAGATTTTCTTATTCCTATTGTTGTTTTACATTTTTATATTTTGTCGAATAATATTAAAGAAAATCTTCATGAATATAATGAGAAAATAGAAAAAAATCAAGAGGATTTAATGGAAAATGCATCTGGTGAAGAGATGTTTGAACTGGAGCAAACAGGAAAAATCGACTTTACTGGTTTCCCTCGTTATCAAGATTGGTGGATACGAGAACTTTGGGTGAGTCATCAAGCTTATTTTGCACTTTTTAGTTGGAAGGCATTAACTAATAAACTCTGTTTTACAACAGAGCAAAAAAAGGCATGGAGTATTATCTTTGATCGATGGGTTTTTATCAAAAAACTCCTCAATGATAAAGGAGAGTTAGCTTATAACTATAATTTTGCTTTTGATACCATGCTTTATAAGTATGTAAGTGTACAAGAAGAGTTAGTCCAAGATCGTATTATTGCTGTTGAGTCTTTAATCCAAAAAATGACAAAAGAGGAAGATTTTACACAAGTTGCACCTTTTCATGATACCATAACTCCCTATTTGAAATATAAACTACAGCGAATTGAAGAGCAAAACAGAACAAAATAGCTTAAACTATTTTTTTATCTTTTATTGATAAAGAAAGATTGTAATTACATTTGATATTATCGTAAAAATTATCTAATGGAGAAGTATCTTTGTATAAAGTTATAGTTCAAAATGAGTGTGAGTGTTTTAAAAAAAGTGATATTGAAAATAACCAAACATTTAGCTCTCAAACAAGTGCTGTTATGCGTGCTATGAAAATATTAAATCAAATGAATAGCACTTTTTGTAATAAACACAACTTTGTTCTACAAGAAAGTGGTGATGATTATATAATTGCTTTAAATCGTTCTTGGAGAGTTGTGAACTGTTGTGGAAATGGGTGTTGTAATTAGTTTTCATTAAAAATAAATTAGTCTCCAAAATTAGCAAAAGCACCTTCAATACTTGGAATAGTTTTGTAACGAGTTTTTGTCAGTCTTACATTTTTTGTTATTAAATCACAGATTGCAATTCTAAAACTAGCACCCATAACGGGTTCAACGACACAAATAATTTTATCTTCAACTTGCCGTGTGGTATAAATAGTTCCTTGTAAAGAATTAAAAAAATATTTTGGGTAGCTTAATGGCGTTATTTCCACAATATCGATTGCCTCTTGATTTTCTAACGTTTGCATGATATCCATAGCGTCTTCATAACTTTCAAATTGAATACACCAATCATCAAAATTTTTATTAAAATTGACCATATCTTCATCAAGAAATCCACCAGCTAAAGATTGTAACGCAAAAATAGACACATAAATACCTTGTAATAGAGTTTGTTTAAAAGTGTATTTTAGCATATTTAGTTTTTAAATTGAAAATTAATTTATTTAAATAGGTATCAAAGAATTGAAAGCTTCCATATTAAATAGTTATTAACTTATCATTCTTACATGACAAAGGTAAAAATACATTATTTATGTAAATTTAG
>CAZIES010000130.1:0-1910 GCA_964538295.1 uncultured Arcobacter sp.
AACAAAACTTTGAAAACCTCTTACAATCGGATGAAAATATCTTTTTTGACCAACTGGTAGTTTTTTATTATAACGAACAAGCAAACTTAGAGTTCTCTATTTATGAAGTTAACACTGTACCCTCAATTAAGACATTATCAAAGTATCCTATTGTCATTCCTAATCAATATGAATCACTCTTTAGTTTAGAACAGCACCAACTCATTCAACAAAAAGAGGTTGATGTTTTTATTGATACCTTTGAAAGCAATAATACTTTTTTTGATCCATTTACAATTCAATCTGGTTATTTTGATATTACAATCAATGAAAAAAGTTTAAATTTTAGTTGTCACCGTTTTCGATATAGTGAAGGGTTTAAAGAGTTTCTAGAGTTATGCATTATCCATAAAAACTACTATGGTAATAGTTTTAGCTATACCCTTTTAGAGGAGCATCAAATTATTCAACACAATGAACAAAAATATGCTCTTTAAATCTTAGAAGAGAGTTTTTTAGCCTGTTCAATCCAACTATTTTCTGAAATTTGTCCCGTTAAAGAGAGATGCTCTTCAACCCAATCACAATTATTTGGTGTCCATTTTGCAATTTGGTCATAATGAAAAATTCCTAAACCATTCAGAAGAGCTTCAATATGACTATCAATACCTTTAATCTCTTTTAAATTATCTTTACCTGTAGGTCGAGGATTTCCTAAAATAAAAGGTTTATTGTAGATATTTCCTTGTTTAGTAAAGATTGGATTAATATTTGCACTATTACTACTATCGGATTTTGAAGCTCGTCCAATTAGCAACCCAATAAAAAATCCAATAACAGCTGCTATTGACAAACATAAAACAATTTTTGACGCTATTTCTACCACACTATTCCTTTATAATCTTAAACTCTACTCTTCTATTTTTCATAGAGTAACCTTGGGCATCATTTTTAACAATTGGTTGACTCTCTCCATACCCTTTTGCAGTTAGTCTTTGCTCATTAACTCCTGCTTTAATTAATAACTTTCGAACACTTAATGCCCTATGTTTAGAGACATAAGCATTAACTTCCTCGTCACCTTTAGCATCAGTATGTCCACCAATCTCTACTTTTATATCTTCATGCTTTTTTAAAAGCTTGGCAATTTCTTCTATTGTTTTTTGACTCTCTTGAGTAACATCCGTACTAAGACGTTTAAAAATAATACGCTTTTTTGTTGTAATTGTATCTAACTCTTTTTGTATTTCATCATAAGATTTAATAGGCATTTGTGAAGCTATTTCAACCTGTAAAACTTCAACTACAGGTTTTTTAATTGTCACTTCTTGTTTAGGTTTCTCTTTAACCTCTATAAATGGCAGAGGTTTTATAACTTCTTTAGAAGACTTTACTTGAATAGGCTCATTAGTTGTTTCAGCTGCTTTTGGAAGTTCATGAGTTGGTTCTTCAACTATCACTTCTTCAATTTTAATTTCTTTAGCTTTTACTACCTCTTTTACTTCAATTTCTGGTATAGTTTTCTCTTCTTGTGAAATAAACTTTTCAGTCAATGTTACTGTGAAATCATTAATCCACTGCATAGCTGTTTTTTCTAGTGCTACTTCATTAGAAGAAGATACCGTCGTACTTTGTTCGTCCATAAAGTCATCAATATGCGTATAAACGCATGTTATCATTAATAATAGAAGTAAAATAATTAATAAGAAAATCTTTTTTGCTAAACTCATACTACTTTTCTTTTTTAAGATAAATTATTATACCTTAAATTTTACAAAATTCACCGAAAAGATAAAATTATTAAAAAAATATTTTAAATATTATTATTTAAACACTACTCTTTTTTAGGCTTATAAACTCATTTAAAAGAAAAAACCTTCTATTATTATCTTAAAAAATGGCAAAATCATGACATGTTTATATGCTTTTGC
>CAZIES010000130.1:2010-6513 GCA_964538295.1 uncultured Arcobacter sp.
GTATAATAGTGCTGGAATGCACAACGTTTTCACATAAAGTATTACAATGAAAAACAAAATATTTTTAATTATCTCTATTTTTGTAGGAATTATTGTCTTCACACTCTTTTCTTCAATTTTTTTATTAGATAAATCTACAATTAATAATCTCTCAAAAGAACAACTCGACACAAAAAGAATAGAACGTATTTCATTTTTTAACAACTTTATTGAGCATCGACAACGCCTTTTGGAATCAATTGTAAACAACCCTGATGTACGCCACTTTATTAAAACAAAACAGAACCGTACCGTTATTGAAAATATCTTTCTCTCACTCTCTCACTCTCATAAAGAGATTTTTCAATTTCGCTATATTGATAAAGAGGGTAATGAAGTTATTCGTGTAGATAATTACAACGGAGGAGGAAAACTTATTCCTCAAGAAAACCTCCAAAATAAAAAAGGACGCTACTACTTTGAAGATACAATAAAAAATAAAAATGCTATCTATTTTTCTAATATTGATTTAAATGTAGAGCATGGTAAAATTGAAAAACCTATTGTTCCCACCCTTCGTCTTGCCACCTCAATTATCATTGACAATAATATTGAGGGTATTGTTATTTTAAATATCAACCTATCCCAGTTTTTAAAAGACTTACAAAACTCCTCCTTACATTATGTGAATCTTATTTATGATGATGGAGAAATTATTATTAATAAAGAGAGTCAATATAACTGGAGTCGAGACTTTAAAAGTAATGTCAATATCTTTGACCTTTATAAGAATTTTCCAAAAAAATTCAATACACTAAAAACCTACAAAAATAAAGATTATTATCTTTTCAAATTACCTATTAATACGCCTAACTCTATCTATATGTTACTTATTCCAAAGCAATTTGACAAATACTCACAACTTCATAAAGAGATGAAAGATCGTATCTATTTACTCATTTTTATCACGCTACTAGGAATTCCAGTAGGGTATGTAGTCTCTTCTTATATTGCTACTCTTTATAAACGACAACTGGTCTATGAAAGAACAAAAATTGATAACACCCTAATTAATTCTGTCATTAACTCAACCAATGACCTTATTTTTTATAAAGATAGCTCCTTTAATTATATTGGATGTAATCATGCTTTTGAAAAATTCGTAGGGAAAAAACGTCCAGAGATTATAGGGAAAAGTGATTTTGACATCTTTGATGATAGTCATGCCTCACTCTTTAAAGAGATGGACATTAAAATGCTTGAAAAAAATCGTATTAGAGTCAATAATGAATGGGTAACCTATGCCAATGGAAAAAAAGTCTACTTACAAACCAAAAAGATTCCTTTTAATTATGATAGCAGTGATGACATTGGAATTCTTGGTATTAGTCGTGATATTACAGATTTATATTTAGCCCAAAAGAAAATAAAAGAGCAAAGTCTTATTGATGAACTAACACGTGCTTTTAACCGTCGTTCTTTTAATGAACATATTGAAGAAAAAATTGATCTTTTTAAACGTTACAATGATGTCTTTTGTATTGCGATGTATGACTTAGATAATTTTAAAAAAATTAATGACCTCTATGGTCATGATATTGGAGATAAAGTATTAATTGAAACAACCTACCAAGTTAATAAACACATACGTAAAACTGATTTACTTTTTAGAGTAGGTGGTGAAGAGTTTATTATTCTTTTTCCAAAAGAGAATATTAGTAATGCTGCTGTTGTTACAGAAAAAATACGTCAATACCTTGAAAAATTAGAAATCATAAAGAATAAATCAATTACAGCTAGTTTTGGATTAACTCAAATCCAAAAAGATGATAACTTAGATACACTTTATAAACGTGTAGATAGTCTCTTATATACCTCTAAACAAGAGGGGAAAAATAGGGTGAGTATTGGATAAAAAATTTAAACTCACCCTATTATTAATTTAAACTCTCAAACGTACTTTTACATTAAGCCAGTATAAATCGTATAATACGTTGCTGAACTCAACCCATAAATTGCCATACATGCTAATAAAAATGCAGAATCTTTGAACATTTTTTCCCTTTAAAATTGTTATAAATAATTATAACGACAAATTCTTATCGTTTTATTTATTTAGTAAAACTTTGTTATTTTTTTTCTTTCTTTTGAAATAAAGTAACAAACTAGCTGTTTAAAGGGCTTTTAAAGTTTACTAAATTATTATTAAATGAATAATTATTCATTTAAGTCGACATAAATAGCATAAATTAACATCTCTTTTTCATCTTCACTATCCTTACACTTTTTTATACTACAATACAACTCAATAAAGGAGTTCCAATGAAAAAAATTATCTTTAGTGCCTTAGTAATTTCAAGCCTATATGCTCAGGAATTAACAAAAATCCAAGAGAATCAAAATCTTGCTTTAACAATATATAACAATAACCTAGCAATGGTTAACGAAGAGCGTAGCTTTAATGTTAAAGCATCAGGGAAAAACCAGCTTGTTTATGAGGGTATCCCCACCTCTGTTATTTTTGAATCAATTATTCCTTATTTCTCAAAAACAACAACTCTTTATTCACAAAATTATCACTATGATATTTTATCCCTTAATAAACTACTTGAAAAACATATCAATAAAACAATTCACTACAAAGTTCAAACCGGTGATTACCAATATAAAAAAGAGCAAGGAGTTTTATTATCCCTCAATCCTATTTTAGTTCAAAAAGAGGGCTCTATTATTTCAGGAATCAATCCTCAAGATATTATCTTTTCAAAAATTCCTGATAATTTAATCACAAAACCAAGTCTCGTTTGGAACACCAAGTCAAAAAAAGGAAAACAGTCCATAAAACTCAACTATCTCACACGAAATATTAAGTGGAAAAGTGACTATATATTAAACCTAGACACACAAAACAAACTAAATGGTTGGATTACCATTGAAAACAACTCCGGAACAAACTATGAGCTTGCTAAGATTTATTGTATTGCAGGGGATGTGAAAACTTCACAACCAGAACTCAAGTATCGTGCGATGCAAATGAAAGCCGTAGCCTATGATAGCCCAAGCTTTGAAAATGTGACTCAAAAATCCTTTGCAGGCTACCATTTGTATGAGATACCTTTTAAAGAGAGTATTAAAAACAAAGAGAAAAAACAGATTAACTTTCTTACAAAAGAAAATATCGACGTTCAATCAAAAGCTGTTAGCAGTAATGCTATTTATTTACATCGATTCTCCAAGATTAAAGCCCAAAAATTTAATCACCAACTACAACTTAAAAATACAGAAGATAAAGGCTTAGGATTACCCTTACCCAAAGGAACCGTACGCGTTTATAAAAAAGATGAAAAACTCTCTCACTTTATTGGACAAGCCAATATCAGCCATACTGCAAAAGATGAAACGATTAATTTAACCATTGGAAAGTTTTTTGATATTAGCCAAGATATTACAGCTTTAGAGTTTAAACAATCAAAAGAGGAAATACGTTCAAAATATAGTCGCCTTATCAAAAATAAAACCGATAAAACACAAACCATTGAAATAAAAGAGAGCAGTTACTCAAATAATATTAAAACACTTAAAAATACCAATAACTGTAAAGTAAACTGTACCATGACAAAAGAAGGATTAAACAACTTTAAATATACCATCACCCTTGCACCACAAAGTTCTTTTGAATTAATCACCGATTATAAAGTAGAATATGCAAGAGTCTTAAAATAACAAAAAGTTATAAAAAAATTTCAATTTATAAAAATTGTGACGAAAGAAATGACAATTATATGTTATTATTCCGTTATGGGAGAGATTTTTTATAGGATAAAACATGGAAAGTTTAATGTACCTTGCGGCAAGTGTCGTTACTTTAGGGTTTCTAAGTATTATTGGAGTATATGTTTTTGATAAAAAAAACTTCAAATAATACCTTCTTTGCTAACTTTAATCTCTTAGCTTTAAACTTGAGGTCACCCTTTATGACTTCAAGTTTTTATTAAAACAGTAGTACTTTAAATTCTCTCAATTTTATAATCTAAAAAATCCCGAATCGAGTAGGTTTTATAAATAGCGATACGTTTATAGACAGCCTCTTTTTCCTCTTGGGTAGTTGCTTGTTCATACTCTTTTTCCACTTCAAGTATTTTTTCCAAACAGGCTTTGATATTTTCTACATCATCAAGGTGCATCACATGGTTATACTTTCCATGTCCCGCAAAAAATGCTATCTTTCGTAAGCTATCAAAAATATGTTTTATTTCATTATCTATACTCATTTTATTCTCCAAACTCAAAAGAGTAGTTTAACAAAAAGCTTTTAGTATTGGGTTAAATTGGGTTTAAAAGATTTAAAACTGTATACTTCCAAAAAATTTACAAAAACGGAACGACTTGCAAAACTTTTTTCACATGATATTAGCTCTTTTTATTGCAACAATTGGAGCAATACTTTTTATTAATATCAACCTACCACTACCTTGGTTATTAGGTTCAATTTTTATTACTACCATTGCCATACGTTTTGAAAAG
>CAZIES010000131.1:0-6489 GCA_964538295.1 uncultured Arcobacter sp.
ATTACATAAAATAAGGAAACAAATATGTATGAATTGAAATTATTAAAACAACTTACCTGGAATATTTCTGTTTTATATGTGGAAGATGATTTTGAAATTGCAGAAGCATTTAAAAACTATCTATATAAACTGTTTAAGCATGTTGATTTTAAACAAAATGGTGTAGAAGGACTTGCCTGTTTTCTTGAATACCATCATGATTTAGTCATTACTGATATTCAAATGCCAAAGATGGATGGCTTAAAAATGTCAAAAGAGATTAAATCATTACATCCTGAACAAAATATTTTAATTACTTCTGCCCACTCAGATAGTGAAAGATTCATGAATTCTATTGAGGTAGGTGTTGATGGATATATTATTAAACCTATTGATTATAATAATCTTAATATGGTTTTGTATAAAGTAGCACATAAAATCAAGACTTTTAAAGAACATGCTCTTTATGAAAAAAACTTAGAGAAACTACTTAAAGAAAAAACAGATGAAAATCTACTACTTGAACATGAAAAAGTTGAAAATTATGAACGAACACTTTTTGCTTTAGTTGATATGATTGAAAATAGAGATACTTATACTGGTAAACATAGTGTGCGTGTCGCAACTTATTCTCAACTTATTGCTAAAGAGCTTGATTTTTCGCAAGAAGAGTGTGAAGAGATTTATAGGGCTGGGATTTTACATGATCTAGGTAAAATTGCTATACCAGACTCACTGCTCTTAAAGCCATCTTCATTAAATGATAATGAATATGCTTTAATAAAAGAGCATGTTAGTATAGGTTTTCATATGTTAAAGCAAATTCCAATGTTTGAAGAGGTTGCAAGAATTATTCATTGTCACCACGAGAGGTTAGATGGAACAGGTTATCCTAATGGCTTAAAAGGAGATGAAATCTCAATTAAATCTAATATTATGGCGGTTTCAGATGCTTTTGATGCGATGACGACAAATAGGATATATAAAGGAAGAAAGACAATTGAAATGGCATTAGATGAACTTAAAAAGTTATCTGGTACTCATTTCAGACAAGAGATAGTTGATGCTGCTGTAAAGGTATTGAAATATATTGATATCGATAGTACAATTAATCAACTACCAAAAACGCAACTGGAAGAGGAACGTTTTTCTTACTTTTATAAAGATTCTGTAACTACACTTTATAATGAACTCTATTTAGAGTTTATCTTAAGTAAAAACAAGTTTGAACATAATTTTCGTCAAATTAATATCGTTTTTTTAAATAATTTTGGAAATTACAATCAACACTATGGCTGGCGAAAAGGCAATAGTTATTTAGCTTCAATAGCAAAACAAATTGTTTCCATCTACCCAAATCATCTAATCTTTAGAATGCATGGGGATGATTTTGTGATTTTAACAAAAATAGATGAAAGTTTCGATTCCCAGTTAGTTAAAAGTTTAGAAATGTTTTTGCATGAGGCAGATTGTGGCATAGAGTTAGTTGTTAAAGGGTATGACTTAATAGAAGAGGAGATTTTTTCTCTTGAAAAGCTGGAGTCTTTTATTTAAAATAGAGTTTTTTAAGAATATCAATCTGTTCATTGATAAGAAAATTATATTTAAATTCACTCTCTTTTAAATAGTAAAAAAAATTTTCATTATTGATTCCTTTATATTTTTTAAGATTTTGTTCTAAAAAAGCAAAAAAGACATGTAGTGGAGTCTTATAAGCATTTTTTGATTGAAGCTTATGCCAATAAAGATAACGTTCATACTCTTTATTATGTTTATCATCAAAGCCTTTTTGAAGCGGTGGCATCAGCAGGGTAAAAACTTTTTTATCTTTATAAAAACCAATAATATTAATAGCTTCATAAAGACTTTTATGTTTTCTTTTTTTTTGTTGTGCTGTAAAATAATAGTACTCTTCATAAGAACTATCGCTATTACTATTTGTTTGATAAAGGGCATCTAAATAGTTTGCTATGAGTTTTCGAAAAAGTAAATATTTATTGGCAACAGTTCGGTAGTTAATATGCAATCGTTGTGCTGTTTCTAGCGCATTCTTATTACTACAGAAGGCTTCTATTATATCAATCTCTCTTAATATCTTTTTAGGAGAAAATTTTTTGTGACAATGCATACATTTTTTATAGCCATTAGCAAGAGTATAGAGTTTTGAACAGTAACAAGAGGGACAATTATTTATATTCATAAGAGACTTTTTTGTTTATTATAGCAAGTTTTGTTCCAAAAGTGCATAAGTAGATACTTCTATTATACTCATTTTAGTTTTTATGCACTAAAATCCATAAAACGAATAACTATTCATAGTAAAGTTTTCTAATGAAAAGAAATTTAAATGATTTCAAAGGCAACTCGTTGCCTCTTTAGGTTTTTCCTTCTTTTTAGTAAAATTTATTTTTACGATAAAAAAGGAGACAAAAAATAAAACGGTTTCCTTTAAATGGGAGTCCATCAAAGGCTTTATTCTTAAAGCCCTTTAGGTTTTTCCTTCTTTTTAGCAGAATTTATTTCTGCGGTAAAAAAGAAGACAAAGAAGAAAAAGGTTCCCTTTTAATTGGGAACCAATTAAAAGGAACATAATATGTGTACAGATTGCGGATGTAGTATAACAGACCATCACCACCACGAACACTCACATGAACATGGACATACTCATGATAGTGCTTCTCACCAAGCAGCTCATGAAACGTTAAATCATAACCCACAATTAAATGATAGTAAAACCATTTCAGTGATAAAAAAGATTTTGGATAAAAATGACCATGAGGCAGCACATAATAGAGCACATTTTGATAAACAAGGTGTTTTAGCTATAAACTTAATGAGTAGTCCAGGAAGTGGTAAGACAACACTTTTAGAAACATTATCAGATATGGTAGATTTTAAGTATGGTGTTGTTGAAGGTGACTTAGAAACCAATCGTGATGCGGATAGATTAAAAGCAAAAAATATACCTGCTGTGCAAATTCAAACAGGAAGTGCTTGTCACTTAGATGCATTTATGGTGCATAAAGGGTTACATGATATGAACCTCTCTGAACTTGATGTTTGTTTTGTTGAAAATGTTGGAAATTTGGTGTGTCCAGCCTCTTATGATGTGGGAACTCACTTAAATATTGTTTTAGTTTCAGTTCCAGAAGGTGAAGATAAGATTGCTAAGTATCCAGTGATGTTTAGAGCTGCTGATTTAATTTTGATTACAAAAACTGATTTATTACCTCATTTTGATTATGATATTGAAAAAGAGAAAGAGACAGCACGAAAGCTCAAACCAAACGTAGATATATTAGAAGTCTCTACAAAAGATGAAAAGAGTCTACAACGAGTTGTAGATTGGATTAAATTTAAAATGACAATGAGAGGATAGTTTAACTATGTGTTTATCAATACCTTCAAAAATAAAAGAAATCGATGAAGAGATGAATGTTTGTACTGTTGATACTATGGGCGTTGAAAGAAAAGCTTCTTTGGATTTAATTGATCAACCTGTCGTGGTTGGAGATTATGTTTTAATACACATTGGTTTTGCAATGAATAAAATTGATGAAGAGGATGCCTTAGAGTCCCTAAAAGTGTACGGTGAAATTATTGCTCAAATGGAAGAAGCAGATAGGAAAGCTGCCATACTTGAAGCTGATGAGTGCCCTAATCGTTAGGTAGAGAAATGGAATTAAAACTTAAAGATCTTTATGATGGATTTCGAAATCCAAAAGCCATAAGAGGAATTGCAAAATTAATAGAAGAAGAGGCAAAAAAACTTCCTAAAACAATTCGTGTTATGGAAGTATGTGGTGGTCATACCCATACGATTATGAAGTATGGATTAAATCAACTCATGCCAGACAATATTGACTTTATACATGGTCCGGGTTGTCCTGTATGTGTTATTCCAAAAGAGCGAATTGATCATGCCTATGTTTTATCTCAACAAGAGAATGTCATTTTAGTTACCTTAGGCGATATGATAAAAGTTCCAGGAAGCAGGGGTAGTCTACAGCAAGCAAGAGCACAAGGTGCAGATATCCGTTTTGTCTATTCCCCGATGGACACGATTAAGATTGCAAAAGAGAATCCTGAAAAAACTGTCATCTTTTTTGCTATTGGTTTTGAAACAACAACACCAATGACTGCCGCACTTTTAAATTATGTGGAAAATCATGAGATAAGAAATATCTTATTTCATATCAATCATGTAACCGTACCTGAGCCTATGAAAGAGTTGATTGATTCCCATGATGAACAAGTAAACTCTTATGATAATCAAATTGATGCTTTTATTGGACCAGCACATGTGAGTGTCATAAGTGGTAGTAAGATTTATGAACAGTTCCCAAGAGATTATAAAATTCCTGTAGTAGTTAGTGGTTTTGAACCCTTAGATGTGATGGAAGCAATGTTAATGATTGTCAAACAGTTTAATGAAAATCGTTGTGAGTTAGAAGTACAGTATACACGAAGTGTTAGTTACGATGGTAACTTACAAGCTCAAAAGTTAATCAATAAGTTTTTTACAAAAGAGGGTAAATTTAAATGGCGAGGCTTAGGAAGAGTTCCAGAAAGTAAGTTAAGTCTAAAAGATGAATTTGCACATTTAGATGCAGAAAAAGTCTATAAAGAAGTTCTTCCTATTGATGAAATAGATGATCATCACTTATGTATTTGTGGTGATATTATGCGTGGAATTGCAAAACCAAATGAGTGTACCGTTTTTGGAACAGCTTGTAAACCAAGTAATCCTTTAGGAAGTTGTATGGTTAGTAGTGAAGGTGCATGTTCAGCATACTATAAATATGGAAACTTAATAAAGTGATATTAGATTTCATCTTTTATCCTATTTCTTCGTTGAAGTTCAAATTTTAGATAGTCACTTACTTATGTAAGCTCCTACCTAAAATTTGAACTCCGCCTTGAACTAGAATAAAATATAAAACCTACTATTATTTTATTTAAAATTAAAAGAGAGAAAACAATGAAACTAAAAAATTATTCACTATTCATTATTCACTATTCACTTACCTCTAAGGAGGTATTATGAAAACAATAACATTAGCCCAAGGAAATGGTGGTGAAGAGAATAATGAACTTATCAACAAAGTATTTTATAAAAATTTTAAAAATGAAATCTTAGATAAAAATGAAGATGCTGCTGTTATTCATGGTGGTGAGTTAGCTTTTTCAACAGATAGTTTTACCGTTAGTCCCATTGAGTTTAGTGGTGGTGACATTGGAAAACTTGCTGTTTGTGGTACTTGTAATGATTTAGCCATGATGGGAGCACAACCTAAATATATCACTTGTGCAGTTATTTTAGAAGAGGGTTTTGAGCAAAGAAAACTTGAAAAGATTGTTAACTCTATGAAAAAAGAGTTAGCAAAAAATGGCGCTGTTGTTGTAAGTGGTGATACAAAAGTTGTTCCACGTGGAAGTGTTGATAAAATTTTTATAAATACTTCAGGTGTTGGAGAGATTCAACAAAAAGGTATTTCATCAAATAATATTTCGCAAGATGATGTGATAATTGTCTCAAACTCTATTGGAAAACATGGGGCAACTATTTTTGCAGCACGAGAAGGCATTGAACTTTCAACATCTTTACAATCTGATTGTGCATCACTTTGGCCAGTGGTTAAAGAGTTAATTGATAATGATATTAAGATAACAGCTTTAAGAGATGCAACCAGAGGTGGTGTGAGTGCAGTTTTAAATGAATGGGCAAAACAATCAGATGTTTGTATCGAGGTACAAGAAGAGGATATTCCTATTTGTGATGAAGTTAATGGTATTTGTGAGATGCTTGGTTTTGAAGCGATGAATTTAGCCAATGAAGGAACGTTTGTAATGGCAGTTTCAAAAGACCAAGCTAGTAAAGCCTTAGAAATATTACAAGCTATTGAAGTTTCAAAAGAGGCAAAAGTCATTGGTGAAGTAACAGCATTACATAATCAAAAAGTGATTTTAAACTCTCCTTGGGGAACCTCACGGTTTTTAGATACCCCAACAGGTGAATTATTACCACGTATCTGTTAGGCTTTATTCTTAAAGCCCTTTAGTTTTTTCCTTCTTTTTAACGAAATTTATTTTCGTGCTCTTCATAGCGTAGTCTTGTGACAAACGAAGTGAAGGCAAAAAAAGGAGACAAAGAATAAAACGGTCCTTGTTAACATGGGACATTTTAATAGGAGCATTTATGCATGAATATAGTATTGTTCAATCTTTGCTTGAAAGTTGTGAAGAGCATGCTAGACAAAATGATTCAACACAAGTAAAGAAAGTTGTGGTAAAAATCGGAGTACTTTCAGGGGTTGAACCTGATTTACTACAAACAGCTTTTGATACCTTTAAAGAAAAAACAGTATGTGATGGATGTGATTTTGTTATTAATATACAAAAAGTTGTTATTGAGTGCTTTGATTGCTATGAGTCCTCTACGTTGGAAAAAAATGAATTTTCCTGTCCAAAATGTCAAAGTAATAAAGTAAAAGTCATTGATGGAGAGGA
>CAZIES010000132.1:0-6460 GCA_964538295.1 uncultured Arcobacter sp.
TGTGATACTATTGCATTTATAATACCGTATAAGGAGCTCTTTTTTTGAAAAAGCTATTTTTTCTTTTTCTTACTTTTGTTACTTTAACTTATGCAAATAGTGACTTTACCAAAGAAGAGTTAGCCTATATCAAAAAAAACACTTTTAAAGTTGGTATGTTGCCAGACTTCCCACCTTTTAGTATCAAAGAAGATGGAAAACAAAAAGGTTTTTCGTATGATATTTTGCAACTTTTTTCACAAAAATATCACATCTCATTTGAATATCAAATCAACTCTTGGCCAAAAATCTTAAAAGATTTTAAAGAAAAAAAGATTGATATTATTGATACTATCTCTTATAAAGAGAAACACCTGGAGTTTACGAATTACACTCAACCCTATTATGAAATTCCTTTGGTAATTTTTTCTCAAAAAGGTCATTTGAACCACTATCAACAAATCAACGATTTGCGCGGTACGAAACTAGGACTTACAAAAAATATCTTTTATAAAGAGAGTATTGAAAAATTAAATCTCTTTGAAATAGTAGAGTACGATAGTTTTGCTAAAAAACTAAAAGCTTTAGCCCTTGGGGAAGTTGATATTATTTTTGGACATCTACTAAGTACTCAAAACAATATCATAAAAAGTGGGTACACCAATATTCAAGTTTTAGGAGAACTCAATCTACCTGAAATTAAAAAGACTGATTTACGATTTGGTATTACTAAAGAGAATGAACTGCTCTTTTCTATTATGCAAAAAGCCTACAACAATATTACCCATAAAGAGTGGGAAGAACTTCATAAAAAATGGATTACAGTTTATGCCAAAAAAAGTGATCTTAAAACCGACAATACTATTCAATTAACAACTCAAGAGAAACAATATATTCAACAAAAAAAGATTATAAAAGTACACAATGAAAAAAATTGGCCACCTTATAACTTTAATATAGATGGTCAACCTAAAGGTTTTTCTATTGACTATACCAATCTCTTAGCTCAAAAGTTAGGTCTAAAAGTTGACTATGTTTCAGGTTACTCTTGGAATGAATACTTAACAATGCTAAAAACTAAAAAGATTGATGTTATCAATAATATTTCTAAAAATAAAAAAAGAGAAGCCTATATTGATTTTACTAAAGTTTTTCATACTGCAGCAAATGCTATCTATGTTAAACATGGCTCAGAAAATATTGATTCCTTAGAAAAACTCAATAATAAAACAATCATCATGCCTAAAGGTTTTTTTGCCCAACAGCTCATAGAAAAGCACTACCCCAATATCAAACAAATTTTAGTAAAAGATTCATTGGAGGCCTTACGTCAACTCTCTTTAGGAAAAGCTGATGCTACCATTGGTAAAAAAAATGTTTTGGACTATATTATTTCAACCAATAATATCTCAGGCGTTACTCCAACAAGTTTTGTTGATGATAGTCGATTAGTGAGTCTCATACGCATGGGTGTACCAAAAGGAGAAATCCATCTTCGTAATATCTTACAAAAAGCACAAGATGCAGTAACACAAGAGCAGCTTTTAAATTTAAAACGTAAATGGTTTGGCGTGAATACACAACTTGGTTCAAATAATAAATTAACAAAAAATGAAAAACTCTATTTACAAACAAAACACGTTATTAATATCTGTACTAATCACGATTTAAAACCCATAGAGTTTATTAACAATAATGGAAAAGTTGAGGGTATTGCAATGGATACCCTTAACTTAATCAAAAAACAACTCAATATTGAATATAACCATATTCAGACCTCTTCACTTAAAGAATCAATTCAACTTCTCAATGAAAAAAAGTGTGATATTATTCCAAGTATTGAGAGTGAACAAACTAAAATTGGTAATGCCTCTTTAACCCACCCTTATTTAAGTTATAAGCTTGCTATTATTACACAAAAAGGTATACCCGTTATTGCAAATATTGAAGAAGTTATTGATAAAAAAGTAGCCCTAAAAAAAGAGTCCTACATTACAGAAGAGTTATATTCAAATTACCCTAATAGTAAAATCATCGAAACAAATAGCAATCGAGAGGCTCTTGAAAAAGTCAATCATAACGAGGCTTACTTTACACTTTTACCACTACCAATTGCTACTTATTATATGTCAACCTATGCCATGAACAATCTATATATTTCACGATATACCAACTTCTCATATAATATTCATATGGCAATTAATAATGACGAACCACAATTAATGACAATCTTTAATAAACTATTACGACAAATTAGTGAAAAAGACAAAAGAGAGATTAATAATAGATGGTCATCGATTACTATTCAAGAAAAATTTGACTATACCCTTTTATGGCAACTTCTTTTAATCGTTTTTATTATTATTTTAACTTTACTCTACCGACAAAATATTTTGAATAAACATAATAAAGCACTTAAACTTGCCAATAAAGAGATTGCACAATTAACCAATAACTTAGAGAGCAGAGTACAAGAAGAAATCAAGAAAAACGAGCAACGAACAAATCAACTTATCTATCAATCACGTTTAGCACAAATGGGTGAACTCATCAATATGATTGCTCACCAATGGCGACAACCCTTAACAGCAATTTCAGCAACAACTAACAACTTACTGCTTCAAACAATGCTTGGAAAACAGACCAATAAAGAAGAGTTAGAAAAAGAGCTTTTATTAATTGATGACTATTCACAACACCTATCATCGACCATTGAAGACTTTAGAAACTTTTACAAAAAAGATAAGCGAAAAAAACAGACAACCTTTGAAAAAATTATTGAAAAAGCATTAGCTATTACTCGGTTTTCTCTAGAACATAATAATATTGAAATTGAAGAGGTTTATAATGCACAAGAAGTAACCATTACAACCTACCCTACTGAAATTAATCAAGTTATTCTCAATTTACTAAAGAATGCAGAAGATATACTTATTGAAAAAAAAGTTGAAAACCCAAAAATAAAAATTCATACTTTTTTTGATGAAAATGACGTTCATTTAGAAATAAGCGATAATGGTGGTGGTATAAAAGGAATATCCATGCAAAAAGTTTTTGAGCCCTATTTTTCTACTAAAGAGAAAAAAGATGGCACAGGACTAGGTCTTTACATGAGTAAAATCATTATTGAAGAGCATTGTAATGGAAGCTTAGATGTGGAAAATAGAGACTTAGGCGTTACCTTTACAGTCTCAATAGCAAAGGATAAAGAATGTTAGAAATCAACCAATTAAAAGAGTTACTCCCTTTTAGTAAAAAATTGAATATTTTATTTATTGAGGATAATGAAGAGGTACGTAATCAAATTGTTAAAATGCTTCATAATATTTTTGAAAACATAGATACTGCACAAAATGGAGAAGAAGGCTTAGCTTTATATCATCAATTTTTTGAGGAAAAAGAACGTCCTTACGATATAATTATTACAGATTTAAGTATGCCAAAAATGGATGGTGTCACATTTTGTAAAGAGATTATAAGTATTGATGAAGAACAAATTATCTTAGTATTATCAGCCTATACCAATCCTAATAAACTTTTAGACCTCATTAATTTAGGAATATTCAAATTTATTCAAAAACCTATTGAGCAAAACAATCTCTTAGAAACCATGGTAGCTGCATTAAATAGACTGAAAAAAAATCAAAAAATAGAGTAACTTATAGACAAATAGATACACTTTTTATAAACTATTAAAATATTTATAGTATTATTCCAAGAAAATATTTGAGGATTTTATATGTTAACGAATAAAATCAGAGCCAAAGAGAGTGGCATTGTACTTTATGGTATTACGCCACCAAAAGCAACACATAGTGATGATGAAATAAAAACCATTGCTTTAAAACATATTGAACGTATCTCTAAACTTAATATTGATGGCTTAGTGCTTTATGATATTCAAGATGAATCTGATAGGACTGATGAAAAACGACCTTTCCCTTTTATTAAAACACTTAACCCTTGTGAGTACTCAAAAAACTATCTACAAGAACTAAAAACTCCACGAATTGTTTATCGAGCTGTAGGTAACTATACAGAAGATACTTTTAGCCAATGGTTAGAAGATACAAAACAGAGTCAAGTTCATTCTGTTTTTGTAGGAGCAGCAAGCCATGAACAACAAAATAATATTACACTCAAAGAAGCTTATGCTTTAAAAAGAGAAGTGAACAATAATCTATGTTTAGGTGGTATTGCTATTCCAGAACGCCATACTAAAAAGCATGATGAACACTTGAGAGTTTTTTCTAAAATTAATAACTCATGTGAATATTTTGTTACCCAGTGTGTTTATGATTTAGAAGCAGCAAAGGTTTTTTTGACTGATTATTTACACTACTCTCAAGAAAATAACAAAGCTATGGTACCAATTATTTTTACACTTACTCCATGTGGAAGTGCTAAAACTTTAGATTTTATGAAATGGCTTGGCATTAATATACCAAACTATTTAGAAGATGAGTTAAAAGAATCAGGTGATATTTTACATGATTCAATAAAACTCTCACGAGATATTTTTGAAGAGCTTTACAGTTTTGGTAAAAAAAGAGGTATTCCTGTAGGGTGTAACGTAGAAAGTGTTGCTATACGAAAAGCAGAAATTGAAGCTTCTATTGAACTCCTTGATGAAGTTCATGAGATTATTAAAAAGTATGATGAGTAATCATACTTTTTAAATCATTAACTATATATTTTCAATCTTTTTAAAAACCTCTAAATTATCTAACAAAATATCGACTAATGTAGGATCAAAATGTTTACCTTTTTCATCTTTAAAATAGGTAATAACATCTTCTAATGACCAAGGCTCTTTATAACATCTTCGATGTAATAAAGCATCAAAAACATCTGCAACTGCAGTAATTCTTCCATAAATATGAATCTCTTCACCTTTTGTTCCATTTGGATAACCACTACCATTCCATTTTTCATGATGCTCATAAGCAATAATAGAGGCTGCTTTTAGTACCTCTTTATTAGAATGCGCTAAAATATCTCGCCCAATTCTAGCATGCTCTTTCATAATATCAAACTCTTCAGGGGTTAAAGGTCCTTCTTTTAATAAAATAGAGTCTGCAATACCAATTTTACCTACATCATGCATGGGTGAAGCACGACGAATCATTTGAGCTTCTTGTTCACTTAAACCAATACGACGAGCTAACTCATAAGAGATATTTGCAACACGTCTTACATGGTGAGATGCTTCTTTGGAACGTTTTTCAACCGTTTCACCAAGGGTTTCAATAAGTTCTTTTTGTGTATCAATAATCTCTTTATTTAAATAAAGATTATTAAAAGCAATAGAGACATTATTAGAAAATATATCAATAAGATTTTTATCAAGTTTAGATATTTTTTCACATCCCGTGACATAAATTAGATTTGATTTATCTAAATCTGTTTCATAAAACCCTACAAAAATATCATCTAAAAATAAAGAGTGTTTATTCTCTATTGCTTCTTTAAATAAAGTACGAATATCATCAGTTAAAATTTCATCTAACTTTTTATTAGTATATTTCCCTGTTGAAGCTAAGAGTTTATAACAATCATCACAATTGTGCTCTTTTTCAAGTGAAAAACCATCTTCTGAAACCAAAAAAGAGTGTCCATTAAGTTTTAAAATTGAAATCAGTTGTGTTAATACCCCATCAGCAAAAAGTTCTAAAGAAGTTTTTTCAAAAATACTACGTGTTGCATCAATGATTTTTTCTAACCCTTCTCTGCTTCGCTCAATCGTTCGTAAATCTCGATAAGAGCGCAAAGAGCTTACCATCGTTGTATAGAGTTTTACATCAGTTAATTCAGTTTTCTCTTTATAATCATTTATATCATAATCTTGAATAACATCTTTTTCAGGTGCATAGCCAGGCTGTCCTGTTCGTAAAATAATACGTATGAAAGGATTTTTTAATTCATGCCGAATTGTTTTAACAACCTCTAAACCAGCATAATCACTCTCCATAACCACATCAAGTAAAATCACACCAATATCTTGGTTCTCTTTTAAGATTTCTATTGCCTCTTCACCGCTATAAGCACTATAGAATTCTAATCTTTTATTTCGAAAAGTAAAATCTGACAAAACAGCCTTAGTTATTGTGTGAACCTCTTTTTCATCATCACAAATTAAAACTTTCCATGTTTTTTTACTAAGGGTTTCTTCTTTTGTCTCTTTTTTTACAAATTTTAATTTTCCCATATATTTCCCTTTTTAGGTACCTTAATAGTAACCTATAAAAAATAAATCCTAAATAAAAATAATTTTTTACTCTTTAATAACAACAAAATTTAATAATGTTAGAGTTATAATCAATAAAGATGAAACTTAATCATAAAGAGTATCTATGAAAAAGCTATGTAACTCTCCATTTTTTCTTCTATATATATTTATTTTACTCTTTTTTATTATCAATATCTATATCATCTTTAGAATTGATATTCACTCTATATATAGCAGTTACCTCTACTTTTC
>CAZIES010000133.1:0-1061 GCA_964538295.1 uncultured Arcobacter sp.
TCAACTACTATTTAGGTTTAAAAGGAGAGGATTACCTTGAGCAAAAGGGGTATTTAAAAGCCAAAAGTAAAGAGAAATATCAACGTTATTTTGATAGGTTTGGTGGCTTTGCTTTGCTGTTAGCTTGGGTACCTATTATTGGTGACCCCATTACTTTTGTTGCAGGTATTTTAAAATATGATGTAAAAAAGTTTTTGATTTTGGTATTGATTTCGAAGTTTTCTCGTTATGCTTTTTTAGCCTATGTCACTTTGATATAAAAAACTTATTGGCAATAAAATAAGTTAGTAAAATGATAATAATATAGATAATAGCAAATAGAATATTATAAAGATCCATCCCTTTCCTTTGTCTTATTTAGTTTAGTATGAAGTTACATTTTAATGGCATTATATAAAATGGGCATTATAAATGTATGATAATAATTAGTATTATTCAACAATTTACTGAAGAAGGATAAAATAGTTGTATATACAAATATTAAGGTTGATTTAACTTTTTGTCTGTTATCATTTGTATGTACAAATATGAGAATCGTTAAGATAAAGTGAACTGCTTCACTTTATTAGATTCGAAACCGTAAATTATATGCTAAAAGCATAATTGGAGGAAAGGTGTATGGCAGAAATATGCAGTGCAGATACCAATGAATATTTAGAGTGTTGTTTATATTTTACTTCAAATACCATGAGCAGACTTATAAATAAAATGACGGAAGATGCATTTATGCCTACTGGACTTGCTCCTTCATATGCCTTTTTAATGATGGTAGTTATTGAAGAGGAATCAATAGGTATTGGTCAATTAGCTGATACACTAAAACTTGCTCCTTCTACAGTTACTCGTTTTGTGGATAAACTTATTGAAAAGAAATACTTAAAACGTGAACAACATGGTCGGAATATGACAATCATGGCAACATCTCAAGGCAAGAAGCTCTTACCTATTATCAAAGAGTCTTGGAAGCGATTGTATGATGCTTATTGTGATGTTTTAGGAGAAGAGGCTGCAGTAAAACTGACTGCTGATATGGCAAAAGCAAATAAAATCTTAGAGAATAA
>CAZIES010000133.1:1161-6405 GCA_964538295.1 uncultured Arcobacter sp.
ACACTGTTAATTTTAAGTCACCCAAACCTAGAGGAATCAAAGTTTAACAAAGCACTGGTTGAAGGGGTAAAGGATTTAGAGAATCTAACGATTCGTCATTTAGAAGCGTTATATGGAAGTGATATCAAAGCTTTTGATGTAAAAGAAGAACAAAAACAGTTACTACAACATGATAGAGTTGTTTTTCAGTTTCCATGGTATTGGTATAGTAGTCCAGCAATGATAAAAGCGTATCAAGATGAGGTTTTTACGTATGGTTTTGCTTATGGAAGCGAGGGGGATAAACTCTCTGGAAAAGAGTTCAAAATTGCTACGACTGTAGGTGCTCCTGATTTTGCTTATCAAGAAGGAGCTTGGAATAAAAAGTCAATGAATGAACTGCTTTCTCCTTTTCAATCAATGACAAATCTAACGGGTATGACCTATACAAAATCATTTAGGGTTCATGGGGTTGCAGCGATGAGTGATGATGAACTAAAAGAAAAAGTGCAAGAGTATAAAGAAGAGCTGTTAGATGAGGCTTGGGACAATGGTCTTAATAAGTATATCCGTAAAATCAATGAAGATGTGGTAAAGGCAAAATAATGAAACGAATCAGTAAAAGTGATAAAGCTTTTATTGATTCTCTTGACTATAGTTAAAACAATCAATAAAAATAGAGTAGATTGTTAATTTAAAATTAAATAATCTATTTTAATATGAAATAAAAAAAGATAAAATAAAACTTAAGGAATTTCTAAGCATACTATTTAAATACTCTTTTTTGCTATTATAGAATCAAAATATATTAAGGATAAGCTAATGATCAAGTATCTTTATGCAAAACTTATATTGGTTTCTATTATTATAATTTTAGTGACGATTTTTTCAATTAGTCTTTTTAATATCACTGAATTAACACATCATAAAAAACAAGATATTCGTACCGTAACAGAAGAATATATCGTAAGAAACAAGGATTTAGTAAAAAGAAAAGTAGCCGATACCATATATCAAATTGAGTATATGAGAAAAAAGAATATTGAAGATACAAAACTAAAGTTAAAAACAAAAATTGATACTTTGCATACTACATTATCTACTCAATATAATCATCATAAAGCTTTTGAAACAAAAGAAACAATCAAAAAAGAGCTTTTAGATATTATCAATGTTCAGAATTTGCAAGGGAAAGATAAATATATATATGTTTTAGATATAAAAACAGGTAGAGTTCTAGCCCATGGTATAAAAAATTTTATAGGAAAAGATTTTTCTAATAAAAAGGATAAAAGAGGCACTTTTACTTTTAAATCTAAAGTAGAAATATTAAAAACAAAAAGTTCATCGTTTCAAGAGATATATTTTGTAAAACCTTCACGTCCCAATCAAGAGTTTAAAAAGCTAGGCTATTTTAAAAAATTTGAACCTTTTGATTGGATTATAGGTACAGGAGAGTATATAGAAGATAGTGAAAAGAGTTTAAAAAAGGATATTTCTGAAAACCTTAATGAAGTACAAAAAGATTTAAAAAATTATATTTTTATCGGAGATATTTATAATATCAATGGAGGAAAAGATTTTGCAAAACTATTAGTTATGCCAAATATCCCTGAAAAAATTGGAAAATTTATTTCTGATGATAAAAAAGATATAAAAGGTAACTATTTTAGAAAAGAGTATTTACGACAAGTTAGAGAGCTTGGGGAGGGTTTTAGTAACTATTGGTATAAAAAACCAAAAACTCTTGAACATGGGAGAAAGACAACTTATGTCTTTTTCTATAAAGAGTGGAATTGGATTATTGGTTGTGGTTTTTATTATGATGAACTTGATGCTTTTATAGATAAAAAAGAGGTGCAAATAAATGAAGATATTGATGAGATTATAAAAAATTCCATAATATTAGCAATAATCACACTTTTAATTGCATCTTTTTTCTTGTATACCTTCTCAAAAAGAATTACTAATAAAATTCAATTTATTAATGATAAATTAAAACAAAGAAATATTGATTTAGAGATGGAAAGAACAAGGTATAAAAACTTAATGGAAAACTCTTCTGATTGGATTTGGGAAGTTGATAAAAATGGAGTTTATACTTTTGTAAGTGATAGAATAAAGGACTTTTTAGGTTATGAAGCGACGGAAATTATTGGTAAAACACCTTTTGATCTAATGTCTGAAGAAGAGGCAAAAAGAGTAGCTGGAGAGTTTATAAAATATGTGAGTGAGCAAAAAAGTTTCAGAGATTTAGAGAATACAAATATTCATAAAAATGGAGAATTTGTAGTTTTTGAAACAAGTGGTTCGCCTATATATAATGAGAATGGAGAGTTTATCGGATATCGCGGTACTGATAAAGATATTACGGAGGCTAAAAAATTACAAAAAGAGTTAACAGCGTTAAATATAGGTTTAGAGCAAAAAGTTGATGAAAGAACGAAAGAGATAGAAGAACAGATACAAATTGCCCAAAATGCAACAAAAACCAAATCGATATTCTTAGCTAATATGTCCCATGAAATTAGAACTCCTATGAATGGAATTATAGGCATGAGTCATTTGGCTTTAAAAACCAATCTTGATGAAAAACAGAGAAACTATTTAAATAAGATTAATCTTTCAGCAAATAATCTACTTGGAATAATAAATGATATTTTAGATATTAGTAAAATAGAGGCTGGAAAACTAAAAATAGAGAAAGGTAATTTTGATTTATTTAAAGTTATTGAAAGTGTAGTTAATTTAGTTGAACTGAAAATAGAAGAGAAAAGCCTTGATGTAACAGTTGCGTATGAACCCCAAGTTGGTAAAGAGTTCTATGGAGATAGTTTAAGAATAAATCAAATCCTAACAAATCTTCTCTCTAATGCTGTTAAGTTTACCCATAGTGGTGAAGTTGGTTTAGTTGTTAGTAAAGCATCAGAAAATAGAGTAAGATTTGAGATAAAAGATACAGGGATAGGTCTTAGCAAAATGCAAATAGAGAGACTTTTTAGTTCTTTTACTCAAGCAGATAGCACTACAACTAAAAAGTATGGAGGTACTGGTCTTGGACTTGCAATCTCTAAAGAGCTAGTAGAGTTAATGAATGGAAAGATTTGGGTTGAAAGTGAGCTTGGTGTAGGAAGTCGTTTTATTTTTGAAATAGAGTTGGAAAAAAGAGAAAAAGAGAAGTCTTATACAATGTTTACAGGTAAAAAAGTTTTAATTGTAGATGATTGTCAAAGTTGGCTTGATATTTTAGATCACCTAATGCACTCTTTTGGTTTAAATGTTCATACAGTGCATAGTGGCAAGGAAGCAATTGCGGAGTTAAAAGATAAAAAAGACCAGTATGATCTACTTTTAATAGATTGGAATATGCCGGAGCTTGATGGTATAGAGACGTGTAAAATAATAGAAAAAGAGCTTAATATTGATTCTAAAAAAATAATTTTAGTAAGTGCATACTCAAAAGAGAGCTTAATACAAGGTATTAAAGAGGCACATATTGATCACTATTTACATAAGCCTGTAAATCCATCAGAGTTAAATGATATATTGAGTGAAGTTTTTTATGGTAAGCGTAATCTTGAAAAGCTTAAAAAATCACAAGAGCCAATTACATTACAGAATAGAATAAAAAGTTTAAAAGGTAGCCACATTCTCCTTGCTGAAGATAATGAAGTTAATCAAGAGATAATAGTTGATTTATTGGAAAATAGTGGAATAATAATCGATATAGCAAAGGATGGACTTGAGGCAGTCAGTAAAACCAAAAAGAACAGATATGAGTTGATTTTAATGGATATCCAAATGCCTCATCTTGATGGGTATGAAGCATGTGAACAAATCAGAGAGATAGATAAAGATATTCCTATTATTGCGTTAACTGCAAATGCAATGAAAGAAGATATTGAAAAAACTAAAGCCGTTGGAATGAATAGACACTTAAATAAACCAATTGAGGTTGAAAAACTTTATGAGACACTTTTAGAGTTTTTATCTAAAAAAGTTGAAAGTGATGAGCCTTATGGTGATTTACTTGATAACTTACTTTCTGAAGAGTTATTCCTACCAGAGTTTAAAACCTTAGATAAAGAGTATGCCTTAAAGCTTGTTTTAGGTAATGAAAAGGTATTTATTTTATCTTTAAAAGGAATTTTAAGATATAAAGATTTAAATTTTGAAGAGATGAATGATGAAGACTTTAAAAGAAATATACACTCTTTAAAAGGAATTAGTGGAAGTGCAGGAGCCAAAGATCTATTTAATATTGCTGAAAAAATTGATAAAACATTAGATAAAACCCTATTAGTAGAATTATATGAAGAGTTATCTAAAGTAGTAGAAGAGATAGAATTAAGTAATTTAGTTGAAGAGAACAATAACGATAAAGGTGACTTAAGCGAAGAGCATAGAAATGAGCTTTTTGAAAAGTTAAAAAATGCAGTTCAAAGCAAAAGAATTAAAAGTGTTGTGCCCGTTATTGAAGAGTTAGAAAAATACAACTTAAGTAATGAAGATAAAGAACTATTTAGCCAAATTAAAAACTTGGTTAATAAATTTAAGTTTAAACAAGCCTTGGAGTTACTCTCATGAATTTAGAAAAAACTATAATGATAATTGATGATATTGAAACGAATATACACTCTTTAATAGAGATTTTAGATGATAGCTTTGACATTTTAGCTTCAACAGATGTGAAAGAAGCTTTAGAGATAATTGAAGAAGAATCAGTTGATTTAATACTACTTGATATAATGATGCCAATTCTGGATGGTTTTGAAGTATGTAAAATAGTAAAAGCTAATCCACAAACTGAAAATATCCCTGTTATATTTATTACTTCAAGTTCTGATGAAGAAACAATATCAAATGCCTATGAACTTGGAGCTTCAAATTTTATAAAAAAGCCTTTTAAAAGTGAAGAGATTTTAACTAAAGTTAAAAAAGAACTAAGTTAATACCTACTTAGTCTCATACAACCTACTAACAGTTTACAATACTGGTAATGTAGCCTTAGAATCAGAATATTCAAATTTAGCTCAATTTTCCATAGGGTTTAAAAGAGTATATAGTCATTCCCTCTTAGATACAGATTCTGATATGTTTTTATGTAAAAATATGCCAATTATTGTCACTATTGACAATAATTGGCATGAAATTGATATGTTTAGATATTCACTTCCTTTTTGTTAATTGTTAGAATTTCTATAGATAAACAAAAGGTGAGAGCTGTTAAGAAGAAGTGAACTGCTTCACTTCTTTAAGTTCGGA
>CAZIES010000134.1:0-6379 GCA_964538295.1 uncultured Arcobacter sp.
GTCTATAAACTTCTTATTAGCCCTACTAAACATACTCTCCCAAAGTCCTCGAATATAAAAAGCCACTACGGGAATCTCTTTTTGTGTCATTTTTAAAGCTAACTCAAAACCTCTTTTAAACTCTCCTAAATGTCCATTGTAAGTAATTCCTCCTTCATGGAAAAGTACCACCACTCGTCCTTCATCTAAAGCACGTGCAACTTGTTTGATACTACTTTTACTAGAAGCAGATGCAATAGGAATAATATTAAAAAATTTTAAAAACCACCGTAAAAACCACTTATTATAAATGGTTTTATCCATCACAAAACTAATTTCTCGTGGTGTTGACATCTGCAAAATTGCCCAATCAAGCCATGAAACATGATTTCCAAGCAAAAGTACGCCTCCTGAAGAAGGAATATTTTTCAGTCCTGTCACTTCTAGTTTATAACGTAATCCCACTACAAACTTTACAAAAAAGTAAACCATAGATTGAGGCAATTGGGTCATCGTATATATTGCCCCAATAATTGTAATAAACAAGATAATATAAATTGTACTTAACGTATCAAGATGATTGAAAGAGACAATCGTAGTCAAACATAAAATCAAAAACATAAACAGAGATTGAAACCAATTATTTCCAGCTAAAATGGTTCCTAATTTTTCTATGTTAGCATTAAACTGTATTAGGGCATTTAAAGGCACGACAAAAAAACCACCGCACATACCAAAAACTAAAAATGAAGCCATCAATCCTACTGTACTATCTACTAAGGTTGATGTATAAATCATCACCGCCATTCCTATAGCTGCAATTGGTATGGTGCCTGTTTCAATATAATTTCTTGATAATTTTGCATAAATATAGGACCCCAATGCTATACCAATACCTGAACTTGCAAGTACCCCATTAATTACAAAAACATTTGTAATGGATAAATACTCTTTAGCATAAGCTGGAAATACAGCTAACATACCTTGAGAGATTCCCCAAAAAACAGACAAACCTATCACACACAATAAAATCACATGATTGGAACTAATCTCTTTTAAATTTTTCCGTAACAGTTTTCCTTGAAAGTAAGCTTTTTTATCCAAAAACTTTTTCTTATCTATGTGAAAATTTGTCTTGATTTTTTTCAAAATCAAAAAAGATGCTGCCATCTCAATCGCACCAATAAGTGCAATATAAAAAGTTAAGGGCAAAAATTTATTCAGTAACTCTTCTTTTGAACGAATTAGTTCATAACTGTTTGCACTATAAATTGATTCAAACCAAAAAGAAAAAACTCCCATAGTTAACAAAATTGCAATCATAGAAACTGCTTGTACTGCTGAGTTTCCACGACTTAAATGCTCTTTTTCATATAAGTTAATAATAATTCCAAATTTAGCAGGGGAATAGATTGCACTTTGCACTGCTAGTAAAAATAGCACAAACATTGCCAAATAAAAACTACTCAAACTATAGGCAATAATCATGAGAACAGATAAAGAGAAAGAAGAGAGTGCCCCATAAACCAAAACATCTTTTTTATCATACTTATCACTAAGGTACCCAGAAAGTGAAAAAAGCAGTAAAAAAGGTAAGAGTATTAAAGCATTGATAATCGAAATATAAACAACTTGTACACTACCATCAAAAATCTTAAATGCTATGTTTTGTAATAATATCTTATGGGAAATATCAACAGCAACATTACAAAATATAACAAATAAAAAAGTTAATTTTATCAATCGTAACTTATCCATACTATTCCTTTATTAGTTTTTTCCAATTAGTATAAATCAAAGCATCTTCCTCAAAAAACTCATTAAAAAATGCAATGTACCTATCCAGAGGATTTTCAATTTTTTCTAACTCTAAACGTTTTGCCAAACTCAAAGAGTTATATGACAAAAGAATTGAAAAGGGAACTGGATAATCCGTCCCAAAAAGCAGTTTATGATGAATATGCTCTTGATTCTTTGCTAAATCTTCAACAATTTTTGTTCGAAAAAAAGTGATAATAGCAGACAAGTCAGCATAAACATTATCATATTTTTCTAAATAACTCAATGTTTTAAAATAGTCTTCTCCAAACTTTGAGTTTTCAAAACTAAAATTATGATGGAGTTTTTTTAATTCATGCTCCATCACCATATTCACACCAAAATGAGCAAGTACCACTTTACAACCAATCTCTATGGCTTGATTTGCAACTTCTACTCTTTCATACAAACTATTTGACTCAATAGCATGTTCACTTCCTGTGTGAATGATAATAGGTAAATCATAAGATTTAATTTTTTCAAAATAGGGAATATATCGTTTATCATTAATATCAATATCCCAATAATTTTGTAAAAATTTCACCCCTTTAAAACCTTGTTGAGCATACATATCAATCAAATCCAAAGCATCTAAACGATTAGGATTAATTGAAAAGAAAGGAATAATCAAATCAGGATATTTTTTATATTCACGAAAAACGTCTTCATTGCTTGAACACACTGTTTTATCCCTAGAAATCTCTCTTCCTTTTTCATCGATTTTGGCATCCACAGGAAGAACAACTGATTTTTTTACATACTTTGAGGTTCTAATATTATTAATAAAAGCATCAACAAAGGCTTCATATTTTCGATTGAGTAAATCCTCTTTATCTACCCCAAGCTTTTTAGCAAATAAAGATATAGCAACCTTATCATAAGTTCTCGAAAAGGAGACATTAGGGTTTAATAAGTGTGCATGAAAATCTATTGTCTGCATATTTACTCCTTAAAAGCTTCTATTGTTGAACTATTAAAAACAAAGGGTTTAAATTTATTTAAAATATCTAAAACTAAAACCTCAGGTAACTCTCCCTCTTTTTCTAATACTCTATCGGCTAACTTTCGTTCTAAGTTGGCCAAGAGCTTACTCGTTCGTATATACTCTTCAATAAGCTCTAAAGAGACATCAAAACGTAAGAGTTCATTAAACACTTTTAAAACTTCAATCTCTGTTTTAAAATAGTTCTCCTTCTTTTGTAAAATACCTAGGTCAATTGCTTGTTTTAAATTTAATATTTCTAAGTCAGTTTTTGAAGAGCAGTCCGTGATTTCAAAAGAGATCATTTGGATTGATTGAAGAATCAAATCACCTTTATTGGAAAAGTCCACACGATAATAATCAAAAAGCTCTTTGATATAATCAATTGAAAAGCCTAAATGTTCTTTTAGATATTTAATAAGATTTAAAACAGTCACCGTTATTTCTGGATAATACTTCATATTTTTTGAAGTACTTAAGGTATGAGGTAATAGTTCTTTTTTACTATAAAATTGAATGGTATGGTTGTTTAATCCTGTTAATTCAACTAATTCAGACATTTTGTAGTATTTTTTGTCATCAATTAATTTCATATTTATTCCTTAAAGTACAAAGTTTAACTCTTTACTTTTTAGAATTATAGTGATTTAAAAATATTTTGTCAACTCTATTGAACGATGATTACAGATTTTAGAGAGTTTTCTTTTTAAACAAACTATCCAACGAGAAAATCAGAAGTGCTACCCAAATCAAAATGAATGTCACCAGTTTATCGCTATTAAAAGGTTCATCATAAATAAAAATTGCCACGAAAAATGCCATGGTTGGACCAATATATTGGAAGAAACCCAAAGTTGCTAATTTCATTCGTGTAGCTGCTCCATTAAATAAAAGCAGTGGTATCACTGTAACTAATCCGCTTAGGGTTAGCATCCAAGCTACATAGTGATTATCTTGCATGATTGCCATATTTGAAACATCATAAACATACCAAATATAAATAAGAGTAAACGGCATCAAAATTAAAATTTCAATAAAAAGCCCCACAATTGAGCCAAGGTTAACCTTTTTTCGCACCAATCCATAAAATCCAAAAGTAAATGCTAAAGCTAAAGAGATAAGAGGGATTGTTCCTAAAGTGATCAGCTGATAAACGACAGCTAAAAGAGCAATAAAAATAGCAATATTTTGATTTTTTGTAAGCCGTTCATTTAAAAATAAAAACCCCAATAAGACGTTTACCAACGGGTTAATATAATAACCCAATGAAGCCTCAATAATTTGTTCATTTGCCACAGCCCAAATAAATATCAACCAATTTACCGAAGCAAAAAGTGTTGAGAAAAAAAGATACTTTATTTTTTTAAAATCTTTAATCGTTTCAAGAAATGATTGAAACTCCTTTTTAAAAAGTAAAAAAGGTAACAAGGTAATAAATGAGAATAAAATTCGATATAACAAAATTTCAAAAGCATCAACAGAGCCAACTTCTTTAAAATAGATGGGAGATATTCCACCCCAAAAAAGAAAAGCTGTTATGGCAAAAAAGTATCCCTTAGACTGTTCAGTCACATTTTGCTTTCAATAGTTTTTTAATTTCATTTAAACAACAACTGTTATAAGGGTTTCGTTTTTCACAATCACATGGATACTCTTCCATTTTTGTTTTAATGTATCCTATGGTATTACTATTAAGTTGTGATTTTTTGATGTTATAACAATAACAAATAGTTGCATCAGAACTTGAGCTTTTTTTATAGCCTACTTCTTTATTAAGTTGATGGGTTAAAAATTCATTCATAATATTAAAATAAACCACTTCACAATGACTATTTTTACATACATAATAGTTAAAATGTTCTTTGATATATGATATATCATCCACATGGCTTTTCATTTTTTTAAGGCTTATTTTTTTACCTCTTTTAGCACACTTTGGACATTGTCCATCAACTTTAAAAATCATTATTTTCCTTTAATAGTCTATTATAACATAGCAAACGTATATCAATATGACTTTTAAAGATTAAAAAAATGCTTTTATTTCTTCTATATTTAAAAGTTTTCCTGTTGATTTAACCTCACCATTAATAACTAAACCAGGTGTATTCATCACACCATACTCCATAATTTTTGTTAAATCTTCTACTTTTTCCACTTGTGCAAAAAGACCTGCTTGTGCTACAGCTTGTTTTGCATTTTCAACTAGAGCATTACACTTTGTACATCCTGTACCTAAAATTTCTATTTTCATATTATTATTTCCTTTAAAATATTCTATTTTTTAATTATAAGATCGTATTAAATATAAATCCAATTGCCATAATACCTAAACCAATAATACCAAAAAAGATTCCAATTAACTTTATATGTAAAATTCGTTTTAAAATCATAGCTTCAGGAAGACTGAGTGCCGTTACTGCCATCATAAAAGCTAAAGCAGACCCTAAAAGCATCCCTTTTGAAGTTAATACCTCAACCAACGGCATAACACCAGCTGCACTTGCATACATAGGAATTCCTAAAATAACTGCAGTAGGTACAGCATACCAAGCATCTCCACCTGTATATTTAGCAATAAAATCTGTAGGAATATAGCCATGAATAAATGCTCCAATACCTACACCAATCACTACATAAAGATAAATTTTCTTGAATATATCTTTAGTATAGTTCCATGCCTCTTTTGCTCGTGATTGTACATCTAAATTTATTTCAGGATTATCAACATCACCCTCAATAGGTTTTACATCAATTAAAACATACTGTTCTGTTTTAAAACGTCCAATCAAATATCCCCCAATAATAGCAATAAATAGACCAAATCCAATATATACTGCTGTTACCTTCCAACCAAAAAGTCCAAAAAGCATAGCAATTGCTATTTCATTATTTAATGGTGCAGATATTAAAAAAGAGAAAGTGACACCAATAGGAATTCGTGCTTGTAAAAATCCTAGAAAAAGAGGAATTGCACTACAGGTACAAAAAGGGGTGATAATACCAAACAGACTTGCTAAAATATTACCTGTAAATTCAGACTTTCCTTGTAAATAAGCACGTACTTTTTCTACATTAAACCAAGTTCGTAAATAAGATACTGCAAAAATAATTGAAATAAGTAAAATAAAGATTTTTACCGTATCATAAATAAAAAAATGTAGAGCATGTGCTAAATGTGTTGATTTATCCAATCCAATTAAACTGTAAACTAAAAAATCAACAAACCTTTCCCAGGGAGTAAACATACTATAAACCTAATTCTTCTCTCACTTTAGGAAGTAATGTTTCATAAATCTCTTCATAAGTTGCTTCAAACGCATCAAACTCTTTTCCATCAGGATCTTCAAATCCCACATGGATAACTTTAGTTGCCTTTGGAAACATTGGGCACGTTTCATTGGCATGGTCACAAACAGTAACTACTAAATCATATGCATTATCAATAACCGTATCAATCACTTTTGAGTGATATTCTTCTTTCCAAATACCTTTATCTTCTAAAAGTTTTTTCGCATTTGGATTCACTCTTCCACTTGCTTTTACTCCACTACTATCACTACTTACACCTTCAATAAAAGCGTTGATTTGTGCTTCTGC
>CAZIES010000135.1:0-6259 GCA_964538295.1 uncultured Arcobacter sp.
TAACTCAAATATTAAAGTTTTTTTAAATTTTGATGCTAGAAAAAATAAAATGGAGTAGTTTTATCCTAATTAACTATACTTTCATTACATACAGCATTTTGTACCAATCAAAATGCCTCCTTTTTTTAAAATTATATAGTAGTTTCTTCCCTTTTCCCCATCTACTACTATATAATTTTTTTTTGCCCAATTTTTTTAAATCATACGAAATTAAAATCCACTTTTAATGCACTTTTGACTAATATAATTCTATAAAATACTTAATTATTAATAAGGACTACCCATGAAATCATCAAAAATTATTGTATCACTGTTTATAAGTTCAACCTTAGCTTTTTCATTTAGCTTAGATAGCATAAAAAAAACGGTTCTTGATAATGTAAAACAGCCAACACAAACTAATACATCAACAACTTCGGCACTCTCTAGTAGTACCATTAACTCTGGATTAAAAGAGGCTTTATCCCAAGGGGTTAAAATCGCCGTTGAAACATTAGGAAAAGATAATGGATACCTAAATAACTCACTTGTAAAAATCCCCCTACCACAAAACTTACAAAAAGTTGAATCCCTCATACGAAAAGCAGGTGGAGGAAAATATGCCGATGAACTCATTACAGCCATGAATGACGCAGCAAGTCAAGCAGCACCTAAGACTGCTAATATTTTTATGAATGCAATTGAAAAAATGAGTATTGAAGATGCAACTAAAATTTTAAATGGAGCTAACACCGACGCAACAAAATATTTTAAAGCCAATACCTACACGCAACTTAAAGAGTTAATCACACCTATTGTAAAAAAGAGTATCAGCAGTAACCAAGTGGCAAGTTATTATAAATCATTTAATGGTTTTTACCAATCACAAGGAAAAGGGTTACTTCAAAGTAGTGGCGTTATGGGTTATGCTAAAAACCTTGGTGTTGATTCATATTTACCAGGAAATGAGGATAAAGATTTAGATGAATATATTACAACCAAAGCAATTGATGGTCTTTTTACTATGATTGAAAAAGAGGAGATTGCTATTCGAGAAAACCCAGTTAATCGCACAACGAGCCTACTTAAACAAGTTTTTGGAAAATAGAGAGATTCTCTTTCTATTTTTCGATAACTCTTGGTATCTCTTTTTTGAAATAGTTATAGAAAAAATTTAGTTGCACCAAACTCTTTTTATAATCAGCTTTAAACCTAGGCAAAGAGTTATTAACATAAACCTCTTCTCTTTTCATGGCAGCTAACAAATTATAAAAAAACTCTCCATCATAATCAAGAATGAATGTATTACTAAAAGAACTGTAGCTATGTATTAAATTTAAAATATACTGATTGTTGATTTTGTAAGTGATAAACTCATAATTACTAACACGTATTTTATCAATTATTTTCATAGAATTTAACTTTAAAGTACGCTTGTAGTTGTATTCAAAAAAACCACGAGGTAAACCACTCCAACTGCAATTCATATCTAAAACAATATGTTCTACAAAATAATTTTTATCTTTTATAATATACGAACCTGAGGTACACCTATCGTAAGTTCTTGAATAAGTTGCAAAAGAAGAGAGAGGTTGTTCATAACTACTATTTTTAGATAATTGAAAATTTAAAGCGTTACCTTGATGGTTATAAGTATAAACTTTTTGAGATTGACACCCCGAAATAAATATAATAAAAAAAAACAAGAGCAAATAATGCATATTAACTCCTTTAATTATTACTTAAAATATCCATATATCGTATTATAAAAAACTAAACTCTCGTTGAATAACCTACTATAGTTTGATAAATCATAAGTTTCTACCTCATAAGCAGGATTGAGTTTTTTTATTAACTTATTATACAACAAACCTTTTGCATCATAAATAAAAGTATCTCGTTGACTTTCCCAAATATAAATAAAATGTAACAGATATTTATCATCTATTTTATAGGTAGTAAACTCATAATTATTTATCTCTTTGCGACTTAGTATCTGCATGGATTTTATTTTTAATTTCTCTTTAATAAAATTTTCATAAACTGATCGAGGTTGCCCTCTCCAAGCTCCATTACCTGTTAATTGTATATGCTCTATAGAGATTGCATTTATTTCGTCATTTAAAGTATAAGCATTCAATACATTTTGACTATATCGCTGTTGATATTTAAAGCTACGTACATTTAAATCGTACTGTGTATTGCTATCAAGTTGAAAACTTAGCTGCTGATTAGTTTTATTATATGTAAAAAGGGGTTTATGATCAGTTTGACAACCAACAAGAAAAAAAAGCATAAAAGAGAGTAAAATAGTTTTAATTGTTTTTCCTTTAACCTGATTGCTTAAAATAATATTCAAAAGCATTGTTTTTAACTAAACTAATATCAAAATTAACATTGCCCTTTGTCGCGCCACTAAAAGTATAGATATAATCATTTTTTAGTTTTAAAAGTAACTCTTTATAGAGTTTACCTTGGGTATCAATAATAAAAGTATTTTTTTGATTTTCCCATACATAGATAAAATGAAAAATAAACGAATCATCAATCTTAAAAGTTGAAAACTCATAACGATCAATTTCAAAACGCTCTAACAGTTCCATTGATTTTAAATTTAACTTCTCTTTTAATAAGCCTTCATAAAAACTTCGAGGTTGTCCTCTCCATGAAGCACTTACATCAGTTTTAATAAATTCTAAATGAATATCACTATTTTTTAAAGTATACGCTTCAATTGCATAAGGATCATGGCGTGTTTTCATATCATACTGCCCTAAATCATAAAGATAAAAACTGTCTGCACCAATTAAAAACTTCAATTGGTTGTTTTCAAAAGTAAAGGTTGATAAGGAAGCTTGCATGATTGATTTGATTATTTTATTAAAAAAGCCCATCTATATTCTTTAAAAGATTTTATTACACTTTATCATAAAAGAGAGATGTTTTCAAGCCTTTTTTAACAAAATTCTTAAATAAAAAGTTATTAGCAAAAGGAAGATTTACCTACGTTTGATACTAAAAGGAATCTTACCTTTTTCTACTTTTTTTTCACGATAAAACAAAGTTATCAATCCACATAACAATAAAGATAAGATAATTATTTCAACCATAATAACTCCAAATTTAAATATAAAGTTATTATAAAATGATTTTTACAAAAAAGATTAAAATATTACAAAGTGTAATATTTTTAAATCTCCGAATAAGCCATATTATTAAGCTCAGAAGTAATTGTCTGTGAAATATCTTTTCCTACAACTAAAAAATTTTGAGAAGAGCCTACTTCTCCAATTGGAATAATCGTTTGCTCATCACAATATAGTGTTCCTGATTTATTTTTATTTGTAAAGACAGCTTGATAAATCTGATTTGTATTAAGCTCATCCCATAATGCTTTATAAAAAGCATCATCATGTTTCCCTGATTTTAACATCGTCACTTTTTTCCCAAGTAACTCCTCTTTGCTATAACCACAACGATGTTGAAATATCTCATTAACATAAAGAAAACGTGCTTCAAAATCAAGCAAGGCAATACTTTTTATAGAACCATTAAATGCTTTTAAAAGATTCTCAACCTCTTTTGAAACATTATCAACTTTTTCCATAACTTCCTCTTTTAAAAAATTTACTCATCATACCTTAACTCATGTAAAATTATCTAGAAACTTTCCCACTCATCATTATCATTATTACTTTCAATTATTGCAGGTTTCTCTTGTTTTTTCACTTCTGTTCTAACCGATTGTTTTTTTACTTGAGGTTGTGCACTAAGGGTTGGTGTTGTTACACTTGAACTTTTGTTTTGTTGTAACTCTTTTGATACATCAATACTATTTTTACCTTCAAACTCTTTTTCATCAGCACTTGAAACAATACCTTTAGCTAGTTCTGAAGTTTGTAATGCAACTGTTTTTGTTTGATTTGCCACAGCAGCATTTTGTTGCGTTTGGGAATCTAACGAGTTAATGGCATCATTAATTTGTACTATACCTGTTTGTTGTTCTTGGGCGGCATTTGAAATATCAGAAATAAGTTCAATGGTTTGTTCAATATTAGAGTTAAGACTTCCATAACCTTCAATCATTGAGTCAGCAATTGTTTTACCTTCATTTGCTTTAATATTAGCATTTTCGACCAACTCTTTTATCTCTTTTGCTGCTTCTGCACTTCGTGAAGCTAGATTTCGTACTTCTTGTGCAACAACAGCAAACCCTTTTCCTGCTTCACCAGCAGTAGCTGCTTCAACAGCTGCGTTAAGTGATAAAATATTTGTTTGGAAAGCAATTTGGTCAATAACAGTAATAGCTTCATTAATTGATGTTACTTGTGTATTAATTTCATCCATTGCTTCTGTTGTTTTTTGAGCTAACACTTCACCTTCGCTTGCAGATGTTGTTACTTGCTCAGCATAATTTGACATTTGAGAAATCTTTTCTGTGGTATGGGTTATATTTCCAGTAATCTCTTCTAATGCTGCAGCTGTCTCCTCTAAAGATGCAGCAGCATCCGTTGAGGATTGATTCAACTTATCAACATTTTCAAGTAAAACATTCGAAGAACCATCAACAATCAAACCATTCTTCTTATTATCCACTAACATTTGTGTTGTTGCTGAACCTAAAGCATTTACCCCAACAGCTAATTTTTCAAGATGCTCTTTAATTCCTGCTGTATCAACCTTACTTAAATAGTTATAGTTAGAGAACTCTTCTAATACATCTAAAATATTTTCAATATTTTTTTCTAAATTCGTTCCCATATTATTTAACACATTTTTAAGCTCATTAAGGGCAGGGTTTTGTACATTAGCTGTAATTCTTTGAGATAAATCACCCTGCTCAAACTCACCTAAAACACGTATAGAATCATCAATAATAGCACGATCTTCTTCAATACCTTTTTTTGCTTTTTGGATATTTTCATTCACAACTTTTGCCATAAGTCCAATCTCATCAATAGAGTCACTCTCTAACTCTTGAACATTATTAGCTTCACGATTAACATAGTTAAAAAACCCAACTAATCCTTCTTGAAATTTTAATAACCGTTTAACAACAATACTATTAATAACTAAAATTGCGCCAATAACAACAAAAGCTAAAAGAGTAATGGAGATAATCAAAATCATATTTCGTATAGCAATAGGTGTTTCCATTACCTCAGCTTCATCAATTTCTGAAAGAATTGCCCACTTAATATCTTGTCCAATATCAATCTGTCCATAAGCAGAAAGGACAGGGTTACCGTTATAATCAATAACAATTTCAGTATTTGATTTACCAGCAATCGCATTATTACTAGCAACTGTATCAACATTGGCTCCTGTTGCAAAAGAAGCCTTTAAAGAGTGTCCTTTAGGGTCTAAGTAACTGTCACTTCGCATAAGTTTATCATCTCCTACTAAGTAGTCCTCTTGAGAATCTCCATACCCTTTTCTAAACTGCATTATTCTATTAATAGCACCGTCACTAATTTGAAAAACTAAAATAGCTGAAATTTTTGAGCCTTCCATAACAGGTGTCCCTAAAAACATTGCAGGGGCATCATTACTTGGTGCATAAGGTTTCATATCTACAAAGGTTGGTCGTTTGTTTTGTAAAGTTTTAGACCAAACTTCACCCAAACCACTCGTTTTTAAATCACCATGTTTTAAATTTGCTCCATAATCAGACTCTTTAGCAACAGTGTAAATAACATGTCCAGTATCAGCTGTGATAATAAAAACATCATAATAACCATACTCTTTCATATAGTTTTGAAAAAACTCTTCATGTTTTTTTGTTGCATCTTGAACAACCATCTCTTTAACAGGATAAGGTCCATTCTTTTCATAATCAACTAAATCCATAGTGTTACTTATATCATAGACCAGTTCTTCAACATCACTACTTTTAGATAAAACATTAATATCTCCAATACGTTCAGCAAAAAAGTTTTTTATTTGTTCTGCTTTTCCATCTCGAGCAGATGTTAAAGCTGCATAGTTTTGTTCAAGTAGACTCTCTTGAACTTTACTAACAGAAAATAGTGCTAACGATATTGTTAAAATAGATAATGAAACGACTAAAAGTGCAATTACTTTTGCTTTGATTGTCAAATTCTTAAACATCTTTTATCCTTTACTCTAAACCTTAATCTTTCCTAAGTATATTCCTAATATTCTTAATGAAAAATAAATATTATTATTAAATAATCATTTAAAAATAACCATAATAAAATATAAATCTAATAGTAAAAACTATACTTTTTTTGACTTTTTAATTGGCCATTTAGATAAA
>CAZIES010000136.1:0-2917 GCA_964538295.1 uncultured Arcobacter sp.
TATTTTTGGAACATCTATACCACAAACGGGGATAATGAAAGCTTGGGGAAGTGCAGTTCATAGTGGAGCAAATGCATACTTTTCCTATGTTAATGATACCAATATACTCAAAGATAAAAAAATCCAACTTATCACTTATGATGATAAATATGAACCTGAACTTACCTTTGAAAACCTACAACGTCTCATTTCGAAACAAAATATTTTTGCTCTTTTTGGTTTTGTTGGTACTCCAACAGTAAAAAATATATTACCTTATTTAAATAGCCATGATATTCCTTTTGTTGCCCCATTTACAGGAGCATCATTTTTACGAACTTCTCAAAATGAGAATATCATTAACTTTCGAAGTTCTTATCAAGAAGAGATAGACTCAATTGTGGAATATCTCTATACAAAAAAAGGTATTTCTCGCTTTGCTGTTTTTTATCAAAATGATGAATATGGAGAAGAAGGCTTTATTTCACTTTTAAATTCTTTAGATAAAAGAGAGTTAAAACTAGTAGGTGAAGGTACCTATAAACGAAACACCCTCTCTATTCGCCATGCATTTAATGAAATCAAAGATGCTAAACCCCAAGCAGTTATTATGGTAGGAGCTTATAAATCAAATGCTCTGTTTATTAAAACTGCTAAAAAACATAAAAACTTTAAAGATACTATTTTTTGTAATATCTCTTTTGGTGACGCTGACCAAATGATAAAAGAGCTCAGTCATAACACCAATAATCTTCTTTTTTCTCAAGTTGTCCCCCACTACAAAGACAATAATATCCATGTGATTTTAGAGTATAAACAACTTATGCGAAAATATTATCCAAACGAACCCTTAAGTTTTATCTCCCTAGAGTCTTTTTTAGCTGCTAAAAGTGTTGTCTCTGCCTTACAAAATATTCAAGGAAGCATTACTCGACCTCGATTTTTAGCAGAATTTAAAAAGCTCAAAATTGACACACTCAAAGGATTAACCGTTAAATTTAAAAATCGACAACTTCATAATAAAACTTATCTATTTGAGTATAAAGAGGGAGATTTTATAAAGGTTAATGATGAAAATTAAACGTCTATTATCCTATTTTGATAAAGTACCATTTTCTTACAAAACCTCTATTTTAATCTTTATTATCACTGGTGGGATGATTTCGATTATTGTGTTATCACAAATCTCTATTTATACGCTAAAAAATGATTTTGATATTATGTTTGAAAATCGAACCAAACCTATTATTAAACTTGAAGCCATTAAAGATACTTATAAAATAAATATCTATGATACGCTTTATGATATACAACACTCCAATGTTAGTGTCGAACAAGCCTTAGATGTTATCACCTTGGGGCAACAACTTATTAATAAAAACTGGAGTGATTACAAAAAAAATATTTTAAATAAAACTGTTCAGAAATCATATTTTACCCAAGTGATTAAAGAACTTTTTACAATTCATGTTCAAGAAGACCGCTCTTTACTTCAAAAAAGTATTATTCAAAATATCAACCGTAAACATCAAAAAATCAATAAAGCTATCAATACAATTTTATACCAATTGCAACATAAAAAGTTTATCCAAGCATCAACTCAAATTGATAATCTTTATATAGAAATCAACTCTATTAATATCTATATGACCAATCTAACTAACTATGATTTAAATATGGCAATCAATGAAAAAAGAGAGACACAAAAAGTTTTTAATACTTTAACCATGATTTTAAACTTCTTTATCTTTTTTGTTTTTATCTTCTCTATTTTACTCTCTGTACTGTTTATTCATCACTTTAGAAAGCTACATTTTAATCTTGAAGATATTGTTGATGAAAAAACCCAAGAGCTACAAAAACTCAATGAGTCTCTTGAAAAACGTATTGAAAAAGAAGTTAACAACTCACGAAAAAAAGACCTCATCATGTTTCAACAAGCACGGCTTGCAAGTTTGGGTGAAATGATTTCAAATATCGCTCACCAATGGCGTCAACCTTTAGGTTCACTTATGATGATAATACAGAGTTTCCAAACAAAAATGGAGTTAGGAAAACTCACCCCAGAATTTATGGAACAAAAAGTAAATGATGCCATGTTACTTAGTGATAACATGTCAAATACCCTAGAAGATTTTCAAACCTTTTTTAAACCTAATAAAGATAAAACCATGTTTAACTTAAAAGAGTGTATTGAACACTCCTTTGAGCTGTCTAAATACCTCCTTGAAAAAGAACAAATCACTTTTAGCTTAGCCATTAAAGATGATGTGGAACTCTATGGCTTTTACAATGAACTCTCTCATGTTTTATTAAATATTATCTCCAATGCAACGGATGCCTTAACCTCAAAAGATGATAAAAAGCTTATTGAAGTGATGGTCAAAAAATCTCAAAAAAATATTCGTATTAATATTTTTGATAATGGAGGGGGAATTGATGAAAAAGTGTTACCCCAAATCTTTGAACCTTACTTCACTACTAAGTATAAAAGTGCAGGAACTGGGATAGGTCTCTACATGTCGAAACAAATTATAGAGAAACATATGCAAGGAACAATTATTTGTAAGAATATTTACTATAAAATAGATAAACAAAAATTTGAGGATTGTGCAATGTTCGTCATAACCATTCCTTATAATAAGGATCAAGATGATAACCAATAGAAATTTGAACATACTGAATAACTTCAATATCCTTTACTTAGAAGATGATGACTCACTTCTAACACACACCAAAGATATTTTAGATGACTTTGTAAATAATGTCTACGCAGTTAAAACTTCTCAAGCTGCTATGCAAGTTATCAAACAAGAGCATATTGATGTTATCGTTTCAGATATTTTATTAGAAAATGAAAATGGCATTGATTTTTTACGCACTCTTCAAGAAGAGGAAAATATCAAAATTCCAACGGTACTAACAACGGCGCATACCG
>CAZIES010000136.1:3017-4990 GCA_964538295.1 uncultured Arcobacter sp.
CTTCAAGAAGAGGAAAATATCAAAATTCCAACGGTACTAACAACGGCGCATACCGATACAAAATACCTTTTAGATGCCATTAAACTCAAAGTTGAAAACTATATCGTCAAACCTATCAATGTAAAAGAGTTACTCAATACCCTTCATGATATTTTGTTACCACATATCCAAGAAAAAGAGATACAAAAAAATGCCAATGTCATTAAAACAATTTCAGCTATTACTGATAGTAAACAAGTAGAAGTTGTCAAATATATTATGAATAACCTCAATACAAATGATGAACTCATCGCTTCATATGGAGACATCATGAGTGAGATTTCTATATCAAAACCAACCTTGATTAAACTCTTTAAAGAGTTAGCTCAAAAAAATATTCTTGTGAAAACCGCTCATAAAACACACAAGTTTCATCAAAATGCCTTAGATATGCTCTAAGCATCTTTTTTTGGAGAGTATTAAAAACTCTCCCAAGCCTCTTCTTCATCAAACACTTTGTCTGTATGAATTTTTGCATCTTTTACTTTGGGTTTAATGCCATTAAACTCTAAACCTTTTTTCTTCTTTTTAAGTTTTTCAATCTTTTGTTCATCACCACTACTAAAAGCTTTTAATGTCTTTTTCAAAATCTTTTTTTCTTTTGCTTTTTTAATTTTAATGCTATCCCGTCCATGAAACTCTTTTGCATTAGCATTAGATACCACACGTTTTGAGATTTTATCTGTATCTTGTGCAACACTGTTTGTATTTTGTGCAATGGCTGCATTTTCTTGAGTTTGACGGTCAAGCTGACTAACGGCATCACTAACTTGATTGATTCCTGCTTGTTGCTCTTTTGAAGCGGTTGATACTGCACCAATTAGTTCAATTGTGTTATTAATATTTTCACTTAAATTTGCATAACCATCTATCATAGAATCGGCAATTACTTTACCTTCATTGGCTTTAATATTTGCACTTGTTACTAAAGCTTTAATCTCTCTAGCAGCTTGTGCACTTCTTCCAGCTAAATTTCTCACCTCTTGAGCTACAACTGCAAAACCTTTACCAGCTTCTCCTGCCGTTGCTGCTTCAACAGCCGCATTTAATGAAAGAATATTTGTTTGAAATGCTATCTTATCAATCACCGTAATGGCATCATTAATAGAACTTACTTGAGTATTTATCTCATCCATTGCGACGGTTGTTTTATTTGCTAAGGTCTCTCCTTCTTTTACAGAAATGGTCACCTCTTGGGCAAAAGCGGACATTCTATCTACGTTTTGATTGTTGTTTTCAACATTGCTATTGATTTGATACAGAGCAGCAGATGTTTGTTCAATTGAGATTGCTGCTTCATTGGTATTATTACTTAGAATAGTAACACTCTCAAGTAAAATATCCGAGCTTTGATCAAGTTTTAATCCGTTTGTTTTATTTTCCACTAACATTTGAGTAATAGCCACACCAAGTGAGTTAACCCCATTAGCAAGTTTTAAAAGGTGTTCTTTTAAATCTTTTGTCTCTACTTTATTTAAATAGTTATAATTTGTGTACTGTTCTAAAACAGTTAAGATATTATCAATATTAGACTCTAAGTTACTGCCCATTTTGTTTAGAACATCTTTGAGTTCATTCAATGCTGGATTGGTTGAGTTTCTTGTGATACGTTGGCGTAAATCACCCTGTTCAAACTCAGATAAAACATGAATGGTTTCATTTAAAAGTTCCCTATCACTCTCAAGGGACTTTTTCACTTTATCAATATTACTGTTAATAACTTGAGACATTTTACCAATCTCATCATTTCTACTCTCATCTAAAAGAATAACCTCTTTTATTTCATTATTTAGATAACTAAAAAATCCAACAAGACCATCCTCAAACTTTTTTAGTGGTCGAATCACACTATTTCTTAATGCAATCATTGCAATAAATATAATAGCAAGTAACACAACTAAAGAGATAATGGCTAAAATAATATTTAATTCAAT
>CAZIES010000136.1:5090-6193 GCA_964538295.1 uncultured Arcobacter sp.
TTAAGAAATCGATAATCATTTCGAATCATATGGTCTGGGCCAACTAAATAACTGTTTCCACTTTTAGCTAACCCTGCTTCTTTAAATTTATTATCAAAATTCATAATATCATTAATCACACTATTTGGAAATTGAAATACAAGATTACCTACACGTTTTCCCCGTTTATTAAAAACTGGCGTTGCTAAAAACGAAGTTGGCATATTGTAACTTGGTTCATAAGGTTTAAAATCAACAAAAGCAACCTCTCCTTTTTTTAACGTTTCTGCCTTTAGGTTAACTTGTGCTAATCCACTTTTAGAGTAAGGTCCTGTCTTTAAATTAGTTGCATAATCTTTTTCTTTAAATACACTATAAATGACTGTGCCTTTTTTATCGACAAAAAAGAGATCATAGAGTCTAAACTTCTCTAATATCGTATTATAGGTTTCATGGAATTTTGTATGATTTAAGGTATAGCTTGAAGTTAATGTGCTTGTTTCAGTCATTGCGTTCTTCTTACCAATAGATGCTTCATTTTGTACAATGTACATATATTGAGCCAAAATAGCATCATCTGTTTTTGGCAGATAGTGTTCAACTGCTTGTTTTGAAGCTACGCTTGTTAAATCAAAATTAATTTGATTTAAATAAGCTTCTTCATAATGTTTTCTAAGAGCTTGCCTGGCATCCTCTACTTTAATATCCATAGAGGTTTCACTTTTTATTTTGTAAAAGTATCGCCCCATATATTTAAATGCATCTCCTGTAGATGCTGCGCTAGCAGTTGATACAATTAATCCTTCTATGGTTTTAAAATAGTTTTCAATATGCTGTTTTTTCGCTGCAGTAATTGAGCTTAACTGCTCTAGTTTATCATCTTTTGAATGTTGAATACTCTCAAAAACACTCACTGATAATGTGATTACAGATAAGAGAAGTAGACTTGAAATAATCAAAAGAATCAATTTAAAATTGATTGTTAATCTTGGCATTTTTTTCCTTTAAATAATTTATATAAAAATTATTTTCTATGTGTTTTAAAGAATAGTATAAAGACTTGCTGACATAACGGTAACATGAAAAAATTATTTTTTATAAAATTCACATAAAGGCTCCTATAA
>CAZIES010000137.1:0-6170 GCA_964538295.1 uncultured Arcobacter sp.
CATTATACTTCACACCTTCAATAGTATTATCAAATAAGTTTTTGTGTGTTACTTCTGCAATTTGCATGATTTCATCTGGTACATTGTAGTTATGGTTTTGTGCAGTGATTTCGACTACATTTTCAGTGTTTGCTACGGGGTGGTTACCACCATGTTGACCAAATTTAAGTTTATATGTATCGAATCCATGGGCAATTGATAACATTTGGTGACCTAAACAAATAGCAAACATTGGGATACCTGCAGTGATTAGTTTTTGTACTTGTTCTTTCTCTTTTGTTAAGGTTAATGGGTCACCTGGTCCATTTGATAGAAAAATTCCACCAATCTCTTTTGCTCCAAATCGTGCTATTAAATCATCAGCATTAAAGTTTGAAGGTACAACTTCAACTTCAAGTCCTGATTCAACTAACTCATTTAAAATATTTCGCTTTACACCAAAGTCAACAACAACGATTTTTTTATCACTCATTACTGCTTTGTTGTATGCTTTTGCTTCATGATTCCACGCACCACTTTTATGAACGTAAATCTCTTTTGTTGATACTTGTTCAATGTAATTGATATCTTCGATTCGTGGGCTTGCCGCTAATTGTTTAGCCAGTTCATCTTTGTCACTAATCTCAGTTGAAGCAATCATCATCATTGCTCCTTCATCACGTAACATTTTTGTTAAGTATCGTGTATCAATATCACAAATACCTACAACATTATGCTCTTTTAATAAAGCATCTAAATCACCTTCACTACGGTAGTTTGAGTACTCATGATGATAGTTTCGCACCAATACACCTTTACAGTGTGCTGTACTGCTTTCCATATCGTCTGCGTTTACTCCAACATTTCCAATCTCTGGCATTGTGAATGTTACAAATTGTCCAGCATAACTTGGATCTGTGATAATTTCTTGATACCCAGTTAATGATGTATTAAATACAATCTCACCAACACTAGTTCCTGTTGCACCAAAAGAGTTCGCCTCTAAAAAAGTACCATTTTCTAAATATATCCACACTTTTTGCATTTTACATTAACCCTCGTTTTATTAATTCTTCTTCATATAGTCGTTCATAGACTAAATCATAATCCTCAGTTCCAGGAATAAGTTTTCGTTTATAGTTTTTAATTTTATTTGTTACTGCATCATCTGCTAATTCGAATCCTTTTAAGAACTCATCAATTGAAGCAAAAATCACATTTTTTACTTGATTGTCTGAACACGTATAGTGAATAAAATCCTCTTCCCATAAGTAATCTAATACTTGATGCGCAATATCACTAAATCTGTCTTCATTATTTAAAATAACACCAAACTCGTTTGCCATTCGTTTTTTTGTCATCCAGAAAAGTTGTCGATAGTCTGCATTTAATAACTCTATCTCTTCTTCCTGACCATCAAGAATTTCACCAACTTTTTCATCTAAATCATGCTCTTTTTCAATATCAGCATCTAAAATTTTTTCAATCTCTACAGCGATTTCATCTTTTGTTTTTCTAATCTCTACAAATTCACAGTTTACTAAATCCCGTGAGATTCTTCGTGAAATATAGGGAGTATGATGTAACTTCATTCGCATTGGCTTATCCTCTAATTATAGTATCGTCTCGTTCTGGTGATGTTGATACGATTCCAACTTTTACACCAGTTAATTCTTCAATTCTTTCAATATATTTTTTTGCATTTTCTGGAAGTGCCTCATAATCTCGGCAACCAACAACACTATCCCAACCAGCAATCTCTTCGTATACTGGTTTTACATTATCTAAATCTGATGGCATATAATCAATGATTTCACCATTTACTTCATAAGCACTACAAATTTTAATGGTTTCAAATCCATCTAAAACATCAAGTTTCATTAATGAAAGTTGATCACAACCGTTAAGTCTTCCTGCATGTTTAACTGCAATGGCATCAAACCAACCACATCGTCGTCCTCGACCTGTTGTTGTACCAACCTCTTTTCCTACATCTGCCATTGTTTCACCAGCTTGTGTAAAATCTTCAGAAGGGAAAGGTCCATTTCCAACTCGTGTTGTATACGCTTTTACAATTCCTGTTACTACCCCAATATCTTTTGGTGAAATTCCTAACCCTGTACACGCTCCTGCACTTACAGTTGAAGAAGAAGTTACATATGGGTACGTTCCATGGTCAATATCAAGCAACGTTCCTTGAGCACCCTCTAAAAGAATCTTTTTATCTTCATCAATTGCTTTCCAAACCATATTCGTTGTATTTGCAATATATGGTGCAAGTGCCGCTTTATACTCTTCTAAAAGTGCTGTTAACTCTTCTTTGTTTGGAGTATCAATCTCTAAAACATCAAAAATAGCTCTATTCTGCTCAAAATACTCAATAACAGCCTCTGCTAATTTTGCAGGGTTTAATAACTCACCTACTCTAAACCCCGAACGACTGATTTTCTCTGCGTATGCAGGTCCAATTCCCTTACCAGTTGTTCCAATTGCTTTGTCACCTTTGAGTCGCTCTTTTGCTTGGTCAATTTGCGCATGGTATGGTAAATTTAAATGTGCCTTATCCGAGATAAATAATCGTCCCTCTAACGACTCAAATTGAACCATCTCTTTGATAATTGACTCAGGAGATAATACAACTCCGTTACCGATAATATTAATTGCTTCTGGATTTAAAACTCCAGAAGGAATAAGATGAAGTGCGTATCGTACTCCATCAACCCAGATAGTATGACCTGCATTATGACCCCCTTGGCTTCGACAAACCATATCATAATTTTGGGCAAGCATATCAACCATCTTACCTTTTCCTTCATCTCCCCATTGTATTCCTACAATTAAATCTGCTTTACTCATCTTAATCCTCTAAAATTTTTAATAAACTATCTGTATAAAATGCAAATCCTAATGAACTAATACCATCTGAACTGTATCGTCCGCCTTTGCATATCGTAAAATTATCTTGAATTACTCGATAATAGACATCATCATAATATTTCAATGACCCATGGTATAACGGAGCAATTACTAAGTTTTCATAATTCACACTTTGTGCTGTTGCTAAAAGTTTTTCTAGCTCCACTTTAATATTTTGTGGTGCTACCTCAATAGCTACTTTTAAATCCTCACTATTTTTTACATAAATTAGTTTGTTTAACCACTCAATATTGAGCTCAAACAGTTGTGCAATTTCACCCTCTTTAAAAAGTGCAATATCAATATCCAACTCTTGTGCAACAAGTCTTGGAATATTAATATTTGAGAGTTGAAATACCGGTTGAATTTTCAAAACATTTAAAACTTTTGCTGTTAAATTTAAAATATCTAAAATATTCGTATGGTCAATCCACTCACACCCTATTTGATAATCCTCTTTTGATGCATAAGAAAATACTGGCTGTACATAAAACCACTTTTTATGGCTAGTTGTTCGTCCTAGTCGTTTTGTAATAATACGCACAACATCCAGTGTACTATCCGCTCTTAAAGAGACTTGATAATTTTGCTCATCTGAAAATGTGATAAGTTTTTTATCATCTGCAATAGCTTGATGTTGTGAATAAGAGAAGTTTGGTGTAACAATCTCTTCAAAATCATTCTCATCTAAAACCGAACTAATCAAGTTTTCTATTGCCCTTTTTTTCTTGGCAGTTTTACCAAAATAAAGACGGCTTCCTTTTGGAATTTCGTGTTCTAAAATCATTAATTGCCTTTAAACATCGTTTGAGCAAATGCTTTGTTAGCTGCACCATCAAATGAACGCAGTCCTAACTCATCCATAGCAAGCTCAATTGCATTAACTACCCATGAAGCTTCATAGTCTTCTACAAGTCCCATGTGGTTAATTCTAAAAATAAGTTTTTTGATATGGTCTTGACCACCAGCAATATTCACGTTGTATTTTGTTTTTAATACTTTTCTAATTTCAGGTGCATGCTCAGTGTAAACTGTTGTCATTGCATTTGCTGGATTGCTTGGGTAAATCTCGCACCCGATTGCTTGCATCGCAGCTCGTGTTGCTTGTGCTCGTAATGCAGTTTTAGCATAAAGCGCTTCAAAACCACCATTTTCTTTAATATGCGAAAGAATTTCACCAAGACCAATGATAAGTGTTGTTGCTGCAGTATAAGCAGTGGTATTTGTTTTTTGTTTTTTAATTTCACTTGCTAAGTTTAAATAGTATCCCGTTGGGCGAGCATTAATTTTGTCAACGGCTGCATTTGAAAGTCCAATCATGGATAGCCCTGGTGGTAACATCAAAGCTTTTTGACTTCCAGTGATAACTGCATCTAAATTCGTCGTATCTACTTTTTCAACACCAATAGCTGTGATCCCATCTGCAACAATCATAATATCTTTGTTGAGTTTTTTTACTTCAGCGGCTATTTGTTCAACAGGATGTCGTAATCCCCCTGCACTTTCACAAAGCTGAATAAAAATCGCATCTATTTGATCATCATTTTTAATTGTCTCAAGTACTGCGTTAACATCAACGGGAGTGTTCCACTCATTTTTGATTTCACTAAATGGAATATTAAAGGCTTCACAAATTTTTCCAAATCGTTCACCAAATTTTCCTGAGTTTACCGTTAAAGCTTTTTTGTGTGTTAGGTTTGTCACACACGCTTCCATTGCTCCCGTTCCACTTGAAGCTAACATCACAGCTTCAGGCATATCAAAAATTTCTAATAATAAATTACGGGTTTTTTCAAAGATTGCTTCAAACTCTGGTGTTCTATGATGAATAGTAACATCCGCCATCGCTTTTCTAACAAACTCTGGTACAGGAGTTGGTCCTGGCGTTAATAACATCTACGTTCCTTTTCTCTTTCATTGCTTATTGTTGTTATGATTATATTAAGTGTCATTTCTATAAAGCGTAATATTTTATCCAAATTTTTATTATGAAGAGGTTAGACCAAAAATCTTAAATCTCTTTTTGATATAATTTCGAAAAAAAGAAGCGATTATGAATATAAAAGAAGAGTTTTCAAAAGAGAAACTCACCATAACTATGGCAAAATACGAAATGTACTATCAAGTTGCTATAGGAAGTCTCATTAATCAAACCCATGCGAAACAGATGAGTTATGATATCGATTTCCAACAAGCCTTAGGCGCTATTTATGAACTCTTTAGTGATTTACAAGATTTTAACTATGCCCAAGAAGTGATTGAAAAAGAGTTACAAAAACAAGCTGCCATTGATGCAGTACAAAATTTCGTTAATGAACATCTTGACTTAGTCAAAGAAAAAAAATTTGAACTTGAACCAACCATTAATGCCATCAATGATGAAGAATTTTTCAACCCTGCAATGTTAGAAATATGCCATCAACAACTTGACAATCAAATTGAGGCATGGCAAGGGGTTATTAATGAAGAACTCTCTAACCAAATTATTGATTCTATCGAAGATTTAGAACAAAACTAAAGTAACCAGTGGTTACTAAAAAAGGAGGCTTATTATGAGTCTTGAAATATGGATAACGTTACTCTTAGCATCTATTGCCATTTCAGTCTCTCCAGGAGCTGGAGCAGTTGTATCAATGAATTACGGTATTAAATATGGTCTTAAAAAATCTTATGCAGCAATTATGGGATTACAGCTTGGTCTTATTGCACAAACCTTTGTGGTTGTTATTGGATTAGGGGCGATTATTGCCAAGTCGGTAATGCTTTTTACCATTATCAAATGGGTGGGTGTTGCTTACTTAGTTTATCTAGGGTTAACAAAGATTTTTGAAAAAGTTGAACTTGTTGATGAGTCAGAACAATTAAACAGTTACAGTGCAAAAAAAGCTTTTTTAACAGCAACATTCATAAACTTAACCAATCCAAAAGCAACAGTCTTTCTTGTGGCATTTATTCCACAATTTTTAAACCCAAATGAGTCAATGTGGTACCAGTTTCTAATTATTGGTTTAACCCTATGTATTGTTGATATTATTGTCATGACAGGCTATTCTAGTTTAGCGACACGACTTCGCTTTTTAATTAAAGATATCAAAGCAATGAAGATACAAAATCGTATTACAGGAAGTTTTTTAATCTTAGCAGCACTTTTTATGTCAACTGCAAAAAGAGCCTAAAATATTAACGTTTAACGTCCCTTTTTAAAAGAGAAGTTAAACATTAATCAAACATTATCTTTCATTAAACTTTTTTTGTTCAGCACTTTCAAGAATCAG
>CAZIES010000138.1:0-6081 GCA_964538295.1 uncultured Arcobacter sp.
ATTAAATTTCGTTACTGTTTTTATAAGTGCTATAGGAGTAGTGTATGTTAAAAAAGATGTCAGTAAAAGCTAAAGTATTAGTCATAGTAATTAGTGCCGTATTTGTAATGACGGTTATTAATATTATTGAAACCGTAGTGGATATGGAGTATAACGGTAAAAAAGAGATTGCCGCGTTTAAAGAACGTAACTATGAACAAGAAGTCAAAAAGCTAGAGAGTTATATATTATTAGCTATGAAAACAATGGAATATTTTGATAAAAAAGAGGGACTATCTTTAGAAGAGAAGAAGAAACAAGCTTTTAAAGCTGTAGAGACATTACGCTATTCAAAAACGGGCTACTTTTGGATAAATGATTATAATCATGTTGTTTTAGCTCATGGCACAAAACCTTCACTTGCTGGTAAAAGTATGTATGATTTACAGGATAAAAAAGGAACGTACCTTTATCGAGAAATTGTAAAAGCTGCTAGTGGAGAAAAACGTGCAGGTTTAGTTAAGTACTATTGGCCAAAGCCAGGAAAAGAGGGGTCTCAACCGAAACTATCTTATGTTGCTGAGTATAAGCCATGGAATATTATTGTAGGAACTGGGGTTTATATTGATGATCTTGATGATCAAGAAGAAGCTATGACCACAAAGATGCATGAACAAGAGATGGAAGTTTTGATGATCATGTTAATGACTACCCTTGTATTTTTATTAGTGATTATTTTTGTTGTTAATATTATTACCAATAAAATTATTATTTCACCATTAAAAGATGTTGAAGAGGGCTTAGAAAACTTTTTTAAGTTTTTAAATAAACAAATTAACAGTGTTAATGAAATTAAAGTTAATAGTGAAGATGAATTTGGGAAAATGTCAGAGACGATTAACACAAATATTAAAAAAACAATAACGCTTATTCAAGAAGATGAAGCGCTTATTACTGAAGTTAAACGAGTTGTTAATGAGGTCAATCAAGGGGATATTCAAAACCGAATTAATGTTTCAACTTCAAATCAAACTTTAGAAGAGTTAAGAATAAATCTAAATACTATGTTAGATTCATTTTCAAAAAATGTGAGTAGTGATATTACCAAAGTCACTAAAGTTTTAGATCGTTTTGCCGCATTGGATTTTACACAGACAATTGATGATAATGGGCGTGTGGCACAAGAGTTGAATAACCTTTCTAAAATCATCTCTGAAATGTTAGTAACTAATTTAAAAACAGGAAACACCTTACAGCATAATGCAACACAATTAAATGAGAATATTCACACCTTAAGTATCTCTTCTAATGAAACTGCTGCTAGTTTAGAAGAGACGGCAGCTGCATTAGAAGAGATAACGGCAAATATGCAAAATAATGTTAACAATGTAAACGAAATGTCTAATTATGCTAATGATGTTATTGAGTCTGTTTCAAAGGGGCAAAAACTTGCTAGTCAAACAGTTGCTTCAATGGATGAGATTAACGATGAAGTTGAAGCAATTAATGAAGCCATAACTATTATTGACCAAATTGCTTTTCAAACCAATATTCTTTCACTTAATGCTGCAGTTGAAGCTGCAACTGCAGGAGAGGCTGGTAAGGGATTTGCTGTTGTTGCTCAAGAGGTAAGAAACTTAGCAAGTAGAAGTGCTGAAGCGGCAAAAGAGATAAAAGATTTAGTAGAAAATGCGACTATCAAAGCAAATGGTGGTAAAGATATAGCAAGTAATATGATTAATGGATATGAACAATTAAATGAAAGTATCAACTCAACAATTGAACTTATACAAAGCGTTTCAAACTCTTCAAAAGAGCAACAAGTTGGTGTTTCTCAAGTCAATGATGCATTAAATCAACTTGATAAAAGCACCCAACAAAATGCAAGTATTGCTTCAAAAGCAAGTCAAATTGCAAATGAGACAAATAGTATGGCCCAAGAGATTGTTAATGAAACCAATAAAAAAGAGTTTATTGGAAAATAAGATTAGATAATAAATCTTACAACTTGTAAGATTTTTAAATCATAGGTACTTTTTTTAGTATACTGTGCCTATGATTTTACATTTAGACTTAGATTGTTTTTTTGTTTCCGCACACCGTACCCTCGATAAATCTTTACTGCATATTCCCGTAGCTGTTGGTGGACGAAGTAACCTTAATATTTTTTCAAAAACAAAAGAGAAACGGATAGTTAGTAATAATTCAGGTGCTTTTGTTAGCTCAATTGTAAGTCCTCAAAATCCTAATGCTAAAGAGTATTTTCGAGATGAAAATGGACGTATCCGAGGTATTATTACAACATCATCTTATGAAGCAAGAAGCTTTGGTGTAAAAACTGCTATGAGTGTTAATGAAGCGTTAAGCTTGTGTCCTAATCTTAAAATGATTCCTCCCCATTACCCTTTATATCATAACCTCTCTTACGCACTATTACAATTTTTAGAAAAAAAGACACCTCAGGTTGAACAGTTTAGTATTGATGAGTTTTTTGTGGATTTAACAGGTTGGCTTGATGATAAAGCATGTTTCGAGTTTGCTTTTAAGTTGCAAAAACAAATTCAGGAAAAGTTTGATTTGCCTATTTCAATTGGAGGTGCAAAGAGTAAGTATATTGCTAAATTAGCAACAGAGTTTGCAAAACCAAAAGGAGTAAAGGTTGTTTTTGAACATGAGGTTAATTCATTTATAAAGGATATCCCTATTAGTAAGTTTCCAGGAATAGGAAAAGGGTATCAAGAACGTTTAAAATCCTATGGTATACGAACTCTTGGACAAATATATGAAAAAAGAAATCTATTTTACTCTTGGAAGAAACCAGGGATTCAACTCTATAATCGTGTATGTGGAATAGATGATTTTTCCTTATCTAAACGTGCCCCTTCAAAATCAATTGGCATAGGACGTACCTTTGACCCGTTGGAGAATCGAGAAGAGATAAAACGTAGAGTGGTAATTTTATCACGTTATCTCTCTTTTTTGGTACTAAAAAAAGAGGTAAATCCTCAAACTTTTTTTATTAAAATAAAATATGAATTTAATGTTAAATCTAAAAATACTATGAGTAGCAACCGCGTCTTTAGTGAAAAGTATTTTAAAGAGTGTATGATTACAATGTTTGATGAAAATGATATCCATCCAACTCATAGCATTATACAAATCAACTTAACAGTGAGTAATTTTATTGAACAGCGCCAAGACAGTTTTAACCTTTTTGAGTATGAAAATGATATGAAAAACAAAGAGTTAAATCAAAAACTTCATAAATTAAGAGAAAAGTTTGGTATTGATATTATCAAAACTGCTAATGAACTATAGGGTCATAGTGGAAGGATAATTGAAAATAATGCTCCACTATAGGTATCTCCTTCATAACTATATGTAGAATTTTCTACAAGAAGTTTTCCCTGCATATGTTTTTCTATAATCTCTTTGGACATATATAAGCCAATTCCTGTCCCTTTTGAGTGTTTTTTTGTGGTAAAGTAGGGGTCAAATACTTTATCTAAGATGCCATCTTCGATACCACCTGCACTATCTTTGATAGTAATAATTGCGTGATTATTCTCTTCATATAAAGAGATAAAGAGAAGTTTTCTTTTCTCTTTTTTAGCTTGAAGTATATCTTTTGCATTATTGATGATATTCATCATAACTTGAATAAGTTCATTCTCTATATTATGTATAGTGACATCATTGAGTTTTTCAATTACTTCAATATCTAAGGAGTTAAATTTTGCATTGGTTAAGTTGAGTGTTCGATAGTAGCTATCTTTAATATTAAAGGGGTGTTTTTTCTTATTGGCTTTAAAAAATCGTCTAAAGTCATCAATAGTTTGTGATAAGTATTGAGAGGTATCATTAATCTTATTAAGTTGCTTAATATCCTCTTGGTTTGTTATAGGCACATTTAACTCTTTTTTGACAATCATACCCGTAGAGGTTGTTGAAATTACTGATAAAGGTTGTCGCCATTGGTGGGCAATATTTTCAAGCATTTCACCCATAAGTGCCATTTTTGATTGTTGAATAAGAAGGTTTTCTTTCTCTTTAAGTTTGGCTTCTGTCTCTTTTTGTTTGGTAATATCTAAAAAAGAAGCAACGTAATAAATAATCTCATTATTATCATCTAAAACAGCATGAATAGTAAGGTGCTCATTGACAATACTTCCATCTTTATGCAGATTATTAATCTCTCCCATCCAAAAGTGGTTTTCTCTTAAAGAGTTATACATTTCATCATAAAATGCTTTGTCATGCAAACCAGACTTTAGAATTTTTGGCGTTTGATTAAGGGTGTCTTCTTTGGTGTAACCAGTAATATCTGTAAAAGCTTTGTTGATTTTTAGAATATTTTGATGTTTATCCGTAATGGTCATTCCACTTTGTGTTTCAAATGCAACTGCAGCAATTTTTAGTGCTTGGTGTGCATTATTTATTCTTTCTAACATGGTATTTACTTCATCATAAAGTTTCCCATACTCATTTTGTTCATCAGTTTTGATTTTTTTATCTAATGATTCTACAGCATCAACTTTTTCTAAAAATGTAACTAACTTTAAAATAGGTTCTGTAAAACGTTTTGCAAAATAGATTGCTAAAAAATAAGAGAATGTACAGATAAAAAAGAGAATAAAAAGAAGGACATTCATATCTTTTTTAATAACATCATAAATAGATTCCACCACAAAATTAAGCTCTACAAATCCTAAGTGTCTTGACTGGTAGCTTGCTTTAATATAGAGTTTGAGAATATTATCATTAATGATGGCTTCATTTGGAAGTTGTTTAGGTAGGTTATTAACGTGAAAACTTTTGTTATCTTTATGATATTGCAGTATTGCTTTTTTTTCCATGGTATATAAAACCATTGAATCAAGAGTTGAAAAGGATTTAAGTTGCGAAGATATATCTGCTGCTGCTGAGACTTCATTTAGCAAAATTAGTTTGGCAATATCTTGACCTAAAACTAAACCAACAGTTTGAGATAGATTTAAAGCACGTTCATATTGATTTCCCATATACCAATAAACAAAACTACTATAGCCAATAAAACTTGTAAGTCCCGTCACAAGCATAATAATAGCAATTAGACGCTTTTTAATAGAGCCTTTATAGTTTGTTTTTTCTTTCATTATTTATCTTTTTGGGATGGATTTTCTACAGGAACTTCTAAATCATTTCCCCACTCAAGCCAAGAACCATCATAAACAGATGCTTTATATCCTAACTCTTGTAATACAATATAATTAAGTGCCGCTTCCGCTCCTCCATCACAATACAAAATAATCTCTTTATCTTTTGGAAGCTTTTTATAAATATCTTTTAATTTATCTAAATCTTTTAATTGACTGCCCTTTTGGGTTACTTGATAGTTTTGTGTACAAGCATAGTGTTTAGCTGTAGGTATATGTCCAAAACGTTTTGCCAATGACTCTTTGCCATCATAATGGGATTTTTTTCTACCATCAATAATTGTTTTATTTCCAATTGCTAAAAGCGTGCTCAATTTAGTTTGTACTTTTTCATTGTCTACACGTGGTATAAAATCTTTTCGTATAGGAGTAAACGTTATCTTGGATGTTTCTAATTGTGTTGATAACCAATCGCTGTATCCAAATTTTAATATACCGACATTATCATGACCTAAAGTCTCTAATATCCAGTAAAATCTTGCTGCCCAAACAAAATCACCATTATCATAAGCAAGTACTAAACTGTTGTTATCAATGCCTGCATTGCTAAATAACTCTTTAAGAAAGTCAAGTTTAGGCATAAAAAACTTCTTATCAAAAAGATTTTTTAATCCTGGAATATTAACAGCATTTTTAATATGCCCTGCTTCGTAAGATTGTTGTTCTCTTAAATCAACAATAACTAAATTTGGATGATTAGTATTTGCTTTTAACCATTCTAAATTAACAATAGGAGGAATTTTATTTGTACTAGTTGAGAGATTGTTAGAAAATAACATAGTTGTGGATAATATTATTAAGAGTAATAACGTTCTAAAGTACATATACTTTATCTCCCTTCATTGCAAACAATCATTTTAGCATAGTTAAACTTATGTTGTGACATTAAAATGTCTTTTTAAGGTTT
>CAZIES010000139.1:0-5636 GCA_964538295.1 uncultured Arcobacter sp.
CCTTTTAACTTATTCCAAGTATTGATCATTAGGTTTCTAAATGCTGGTAGTTGATAATTTGGCATTTCCATTAAGAAATCTCCAGTATCAGCGCCACCTTTAAATGCGCGCTTTAAAATCAATCCGGTAAATATCGCAAATATCACACCAATTAAGTACAAGGCAAATACAATATTTTGACCACCTACTGGAAAGAATGCCGCTGCAAATAATGCATATACAGCCAACCTAGCACCGCACGACATAAATGGCGACATAAGCACTGTAGTAATACGCTCACGATGCGTATCAAGTGTGCGTGCTGCCATAATGCCTGGAACATTACAACCAAAGCCAACAATAAGTGGAATAAATGCTTTACCAGAAAGGCCAATCTTACGCATAAACTGATCCATCACAAATGCAGCACGCGCCATATATCCAACCTCTTCTAACAAAGTTAAGAACAGATAAAGAGCTGCAATAATTGGGATAAAGGTTGCAACCACTTGAATACCGCCACCAATACCATCAGCAATAATAACAGTAATAAACTCTGGGGTATTAATACTATTGAGAGCATGCGCAACCCCATCAATAAATATAACCCCTGCAGTTATGTCAAAAAAGTCAATTAATGCACCACCAAAATTAATACTGACCAAAAATAGTAAATACATTACCACTAGAAAAAAAGCTATGCCACTTACTGGACCAAGAACCAATTTATCTACTGTATCAGAAATGGTTTTTTTCATGGTTGATGCGTGAGTTATTACTTGAGTTGCAATTTGATTGGCATGATTAAACCTTGCCTCTGCCTCTAATAACTCCACTTGTTTATCATCACCACTTTGTTTTGCAGAGCCGATATTTTCATCCGGGTAATTAATGTCAATTTTTTCTACGGAGTCAAAATTATCAATTGCAGATGACAATGCCGATAAATCAACTTCCTCTTTAAGAGAAATTGGCAACACTTCGCAACCTAAAGATTGCTTTAATTGATCAACATTAATCTGCATGCCACGCTTTTTGACAATATCCATCATGTTAAGAAGCACAACAACATTAACACCCAGCTCTCTTAATTGAGTTGTTAAGTAAAGACCACGCTCGAGCGTTGAAGCGTCAACAATATTGAAATACAAATAATCAGAATTATTTAGCGCAAAATCACGCGCAATTTGTTCATCAATAGACGAGTCTTTGTCATCAATTGAATAAACGCCAGGTAAATCAACAACATCATAAGAGTTATTGTTAATATTAAACTCACCCTCTTTACGATCAACCGTAACACCTGGCCAGTTACCCGTGCGTTGTTTTGCACCAGTTAAAATATTAAATAAGGTGGTTTTTCCACAATTAGGATTACCAATAAGCGCTATTTTGTTAAAACCCATATTAACCAACCTCAACAAAATTTGCAATTGTTCTGCCAATACTAACACGAGCATTACCCATAGCAACAACCATATCGCCACCTCTGTTTCTCAATATAGAAACAATAGTTCCGGTGTTAACACCCAGGCCTAATAATTTTATTTTTTTTGTATATGGCAAGTTAATGCTGTTAATTTTGCACTGCGTCCCTGCTGGTTGGTTTGATAGTATTGTCATTAATTATTTTCCAAAATATTGTGTTAACTAACGGCATAACTCTATTCCAGTAGGGTTATGCCAACTTTAATGCAATTTCTCGCATTACCTTTTTTTCCACCCTCTTTTATTTTTGTATAAGGATGATTTTTTTTTTGAGTTCGTGAATGATACCAGTTATCATTTGCATTTGCAATACAATATCTTAATATTCTAATTTATGTGAAATATCATAAGTGTTAGGAAACAACCCTAATGTTTTGCAGAGTAGGAAAAATTCTTAACACTTCATTAAGATCCAGCAAACCGTTATACATTTTAATTTTATTATCACGCACAAGTTTTTGAATCAAGCGACGATGGACATTAATAAAATCGCACAAAAAACAAGCAGAAACAAGTTCTCTACTGACACCATCTACCTCCATGGTTAAGATTGCGCTACAAATATCAGGATGTGCACAGTTCACTTGTTACTTCTCGCAATGTATCAATCTAATAGCTAAAAATATTATCAATAAGCTGTAGTTCTTCTATGTCCAAATCATCTTCGACTAGCAAAGAGTCATTAAAGCCTCGTAAAAAACGAGCTACATTATTAACTGTAAGAATTTCCATTTCTCTTGTGGATGGGTTGGTTTTAATTTTATTGATTGACATAAGACTCTCCTTTTAATTATGATTGTTTTGCTTAATATCATTTTTGATTGAATCAAGAAAGACCTGCTTGATCATTTGATTTGGTAATTTAAATTGACGCATAGATTCAAGATCAAGTCGATCATTATTACGCAAATACTTAAGCTTACATTGTTGCCAAATATTAAGCATTTTTACTATTTACCACCACAGTTGCCACAACAACCGCTGCAAGAGGTAGATCTATCAGTCCGCACTACATGCTGATTATTTTTATTATCACTTTTGATTACTTTTTTAATATTTTTTATAGATATTTTCATTTTATAACTCCGTGATTAAATTAATTACCCCTATAAGGCCGGGGTTAGCCTGTATTTGCTGATTGGCATGAGTTTGAGAGAGAGTACCAATCAGAAAATATGCTCCTTTTTTATTTTTAATGTTTTCCCAATATTGATATCAATACCGGGAAAAGTTAATTGCTAATATTTTTTTAACCTAAGGAGGGTTGTATTTTTTTATAGCAATAACTTATAACAACTTTTTTTAATTTAGTTTGCTCAGTGGAGGACTAGGCCACTGAGACTTTATTTGAATTAACCACTGTCAGAGAGAACTAGCGAAGAGAGAGCAGCAATTAATTCGAACCTATTTTTTTAACTAAAAACAACTCCATGAAAATCCAAATAGTCTTTAATTTGTCTTTTGGTTAATGTTAAATATCCTTTTTTCATTTTTATTACCTCAAGTTTAGTTTTTTTGTTAAAGCACTTCCCCGAAGTACTTAGATGCAAATGATACTGATTCTCATTTGCATTGCAAGTCTTTTTTTACTTAAATTATTTCTTAGTGAAATATCACAATAACAAGAGGCAAAAAAAATAGCACGCTAATGCGTGCTATTAAGAAATAAAGACGGCCAATTGTATAACTAGCCAGTATTAAGTTACATCTGTGACTGGATATAATTTTGAATCCCAACTTTCTCAATTAAACCTAATTGCTTTTCCAACCAATAAGTATGGTCTTCTTCAGTATCTTCCAACTGACCTCTTAACATGGTACGAGTTACAAAATCCTCTTCCTCTTCACATGTTTTAATCGCAGCTTTTAAGTCTCCAACCACCTTATATTCAAGTTGAAGGTCGTTTTCAATACAAGATTTAACATCACTACCAATGTTTAGTCCATCTTGAATAGATAGGTCTGGCGTTGTTTCTAAAAACAATAAACGCTTAATAATTTGATCAGCATGATCGGTTTCCTCTTCCATTTCATGACTTAAACGCTCATGTAATTTTGACAAACCCCAGTCATCATACATACGTGAATGAGTAAAATATTGATCACGAGCTGCAAGCTCACCCTTTAATAAAAATTGCAATGTTTCAATTATTTTTGTATTTCCTTTCATAATAATTCTCCTTTGTTTACATTATTGATTGATGATAATTGTCTGTTCCCACTTTAGAGAATAGATCAATTTGTGTTTCAAAATAGTCCAGCCTTTCTTCACAATCTTCCAGGCATTCTTTTAAATGATCACGAGTTACATAATCCTTTTCACCCTCAGCTTCAGATATGGCTGCCTGAAGGTTTGACCTAAATGACATTTCCATAGCTAGATTGCCGTTTAACATTTCTGGCACATCTTCACCAATATTTAATTTTCCTAAATCTTGCAGGTTTGGCAAACCTTCTAAAAACAAAATTCGCTTGATCATACGATCAGACTCTTTCATTGCTTTAATTGAATACTTATAGTTTTTCTCACCTAACTCTTCCAATCCCCAGTCTTCTAACATTCTTGCGTGTAAGAAATATTGGTTAATCATGGTCAAAGACTCTTTGAGTACTTTATTAAGAGCCTGATTAATATTATTATCAACTTTCATATTTTTCTCCTTTAACTATTGACATTTATTTTGTACCTACTTTATAATGATAATCATTCTTATTAACATTTAATAATTATGTACATTTGCATTTGCAACTCTGTTACTGACAAAGATATAGAAAAAGCCATTCATAAAGGCGCTTGCTCAATGAATGATTTAAGCGATAAACTCAAAGTGGGTACTTGTTGCGGTAGATGCAAATCATGTGCTAAGAAAATATTACAAAAATCACAAAAACCAATCATTCCGCTTATCACCATACCTAATTTAAATCCTACAACTGCAATAGCATAATTAACTTAAAGGTGATTCTACGTCAGCCGCTATACGTATATAAAATAATCTTGAGTAATTTATTAAAGTATTGTGTTATTTCACAAAAAAATAATGATTTAAAACCTTAAATGACTCTCATTTCCAAACAAGAAATCAATAAATATCTAAATGATAATCACTATAGTGATAAAACTATTGTGGTATATCAATCTTGGATAGAAAGATTTATTAAGCATTACGATCTAAACCCTCATGAATTTAATACTGATCATATTAAAGACTATTTACACTATCTATCCAATGTTAAAAAATTAAAAGCATCCAGTATTAATCAAGCTCTGAACGCTATTGTATTTTTTTATGACAAATCGCTAAATAAAGGAATAAGTAAATCAACCACTTCCACTCTAAGAGTTGGTAGTAAAAAACACCTTACAAAAGTACTAACAAAACAACAAATAGAATCGATTATTCATCAGTTAAAAGGCTTTTATCAATTAATTGTTTATTTACTTTATGGCTGTGGATTAAGGTCAAGTGAAGTTCTTAAGTTAAAACTAAAAGATTTTGATATACAAAATAAAAAAATTACTATTCATGCTGTGCATTCTTCAAGAGAATTAGCCATTCCTGAAAAAATCATTAATCAACTAATAAGTCAGATCAGCTTTATTGAATCAACTTATGAAAAAGATATTAGTAATAAATTTTTTAATAAGACCGAAAAATCTGATTGCTACTTATTTCCAATGAAGCATTTTTGTAACAATGAACAAGGCTTATTAACTCGCAAACCAATTATCAGCAATACACTTAATTACAATATTAATATGGCAACAAAAAAGACCGGAATAAGTATAAAAGTCACTGCTCAAAGCTTTAGGCATGCTTATGCTGTGCATTTACTGCAAAACCAAATCGATACTAAAACAGTACAGAAGCTACTAGGACATAAGCATATTAGCTCAACCATGATTTATACATATTCTGCTGAAAAAGATAGTAGTGCCAAACCACTGTCCCCTTTAGACATTACCGAATAATTTGTGAATTAACTTATATTTGTAGATAGATAACATAAAATAACAATATTGTTACTAATGATTTTTACTACTTTGGATCCAACCAAGCGCAAACAAGCTAGCCAAAAAGTTACCATAATTGGTGCAGTGGTAGATTTTCTATTGGCAATCTTTAAAGTCGTGATCGGTATCATTGGTCATTCTGGCGCTTTGATTG
>CAZIES010000140.1:0-1716 GCA_964538295.1 uncultured Arcobacter sp.
TGGTTACAAAAAGGGTTACTTTGGATATTAAAACAATTGAAAAAATCAATGAAGCAACAGGGAGAACACTTCCAGGTTTTGCAAAGGTTTCTTTAGCACTACTATTTATGGCATTAGTTTTCTTATGGAGTTATACTTCACATGGAGATGTGCCTAATAATTCATTTTTAATTATTGGTGCAGTTTTTGGTGCCTATATGGCAATGAACATTGGTGCAAATGATGTTGCAAATAATGTTGGACCTGCTGTTGGTTCAAAAGCAATGACACTTATGTGGGCAATTATAATTGCTGCTATTTTTGAAGCAGCAGGTGCTTTTATTGCTGGTGGGGATGTTGTTAAAACAATTAAAAAGGGTATTATTGACCCTGCATTGATTACAAATCCTGATATTTTTATTTGGGCAATGACAGCAGCTTTACTTTCTGCTGCGTTATGGCTTAATTTTGCAACTTCTGTTGGGGCTCCTGTTTCAACTACTCACTCAATTGTTGGAGGAGTTATGGGTGCTGGTATCGCTGCAGCTGGATTTGCTATTGTTTCATGGGGAACAATGGCTAAAATTGCTGCATCTTGGGTGATATCACCTGTACTAGGTGGAGTTATTGCCGCCTCATTTTTACTTTTTATTAAAAAGAAAATCATGTTTAAAAAAGATATGGTTAGTGCAGCTAAAACATTTGTACCTGTATTAATTGCTGTAATGTCATGGGCTTTTGCAACATATCTAATCTTAAAAGGAATTAAGAAACTTATTAAACTTGACTTTTTTACAGCTGCTGGAATTGCACTAGTAATTGCTGTCGTTATTTACGTTGTGGTTAAACCATTAGTTGCTAAAGCAGCTGATAAAATTGATAATACTAGATTGGGGGTAAATACGCTATTTACAATTCCACTTATTTTTGCTGCAGCACTTCTTTCTTTTGCACACGGTGCAAATGATGTTGCAAATGCAATTGGACCACTTGCAGCGATTAATGATGCTGTTATGAGTAGTGAAATTTCAAAAAAAGTTGATATTCCATTTTGGGTTATGGCTGTTGGTGCTATAGGTATTGCTATTGGGCTTGCTTTATATGGTCCAAAACTTATTAAAACAGTTGGTTCTGAAATTACTGAACTTGATCAAGTTAGAGCTTTCTCAATTGCAATGGCAGCAGCAATAACAGTTATTATTGCTTCTCAGCTAGGATTACCTGTATCATCAACGCATATTGCAGTTGGTGGTGTATTTGGTGTTGGCTTTTTACGTGAGTACTTAGATTCAAGTGAAACAAAATTTATTCAAGAGATGCGAAGTCGATTTAAAAAAGATAAAAAAGAGTTAGAGAAATTTGAAAATGAATTAGTAAAACTAGAGACTCTTGAAAAGAAAGGTAAATCTGATTATAAGCGTATTGTTGAATTACATAGTTTAATTGATGAGAAACAAGAGTTAGTTAAACAAGAGAAAAAAGATTTTAAATCAGCAAAACGAATTAAGTATGTTAAAAGAGATGCGGTTAAAAAGATTATTGCAGCATGGGTTATTACCGTACCAGCTGCTGCTGTTTTATCTGCGTGTATTTTCTTTATGATTAAAGGAATTATGTCGTAGTCATCTATTGTTTAGGGGCTGTTTTTACAGCCCTTTTATGCTAAAATTCCTTTTTTTAAGGAATACTTATCGAAGCACTTATCTCTGTTGCAACTATTTATCTTTTTATTATTAT
>CAZIES010000140.1:1816-2996 GCA_964538295.1 uncultured Arcobacter sp.
GGTATTGCTCTTTTTGGGGTAGCATCAGTTCCTTATACCTCTATTTTAAATATTGCAAATGTTTTTTATATCTATATTTTTTCTGTCTATTTTTTTGCTGGTGACAAGTTTAGTTTTAAAGATGCTTTAAAAGAGATATTTAAAATTCCAGCAATGTGGTCTGCAATTCTTGCTTTAATTTTTAATGCATATGGCTATGAACTTAGTGCTGATTTTGAGAAAGTTTTTACGATGGGAGCCTATGCGGCAATAGTTATGCAACTTGTTATTTTTGGTGTTTTTATGTCTCAAGTCAAACTCAAAAGTGCAAATTGGAAGCTCTCATTAAATATTTCTTTATTTAAACATCTTGTTTTACCTTTAGTTGGACTAGGAGTGATTCTATATTTTGATTTAAATCCTTTTGTTGCGTCGATTCTCTTTTTAGAACTTATGGTTCCTTTGGCAGTTAATAATGTGAATTTGTCTGCTCTTTATAACTGTAAACCTATTGATACAACCATGGCAGTTCTTGTTAGTAGTTTTGTTTTTGTTATTTTGATTTATTTTTACATTTTGATTATTCAGCACTTTTTTGGAGCGTAGTGATGTGTGGTATTTTAGGTTGTAACTTTTCTTCAAACAACTTTACTGAAGCGTTATTGCTAATGCAAGATAGAGGACCAGATGTTATACAGGAGTTTTCTATAGCTAATGTACATTTTGGACATACACGTCTTTCTATTATTGATTTGGACAGTGAAGCTAATCAACCTATGGTTTTTGATGAATTAGTATTAGTTTTTAATGGAGAAATATATAACTATAAAGAACTTATTATTAGTGAAGAACTTGTTTGTAAAACGGCATCTGATAGTGAAGTAATTATTAGACTGTATCAAAAGTATGGCGATACTTTTTTAAATAAATTAAACGGTATGTTTGCTTTTGTTATTTATGATATTAAAAGGGATCGATATTTTGCTGCGAGAGACCGTTACGGGAAGAAACCTTTTTTTTACTATTTTGAAAATAATCAGTTTATTTTTGCTTCTTCATTACGCAGTATTATAAAAATTCTCTCTACGACTCCTAAGCTTAATAAGGAAGCACTTTCTCAATATATGCAATACTTTGTTCCTTTAGGTGAAAATACGTTTTATAAGGGCATTAAAAAGCTTGAAGCAGCTACTTATATGAT
>CAZIES010000140.1:3096-5558 GCA_964538295.1 uncultured Arcobacter sp.
CTTCCTTATGCTGAAATAACTGCTAAACACATAGGCTCAAACCATCATCCTTTAATTATTGGTAAAAAGGATTTTGAAAATAGTTTAGAGTTAACTTTTGAAGCCTTAGAGGAGCCTCATGGTGATAGTGCGGCTATACCACTTTATTGCCTAACTAAATATATTAAGAATAGTGGTATAAAGACAGTATTGAGTGGAGAGGGAAGTGATGAACTCTTCTTAGGATACGATAATTATGCAAAGTTTTTGAAGTATTATGAGTTTTCAAAATCTTTAACGACGGAGCAAAATGATTTTCTCAACGGTATGATTTCTGCTTTACAGAACAATACCAAAGAGAGTGAATACCTACGAAGAATTGTCAAAAAGCAGAATCTTTATTACTCTTTTGGCGAGGTATATAATGATATTCAAAAAAAGAGACTTTTTAAAAAAGTCCCTACCTTTAAACTTGAAAAGCCAAAAAGCGATCCTGTTGATTGGATGAGTTATATTGATTTAAAAATTTGGTTGGGTGAGTCCCTTCTTTCAAAAGTTGATCGTATATCTATGGCAAACTCTTTAGAGGTACGTACTCCTTTTTTAGATTATCGGCTCGTAAACTATCTTTTTAGTGTTGATTCTTCGTTAAAAGTTGGCAATACTAATAAATACCTTTTAAAAAAGATTGCAAATAAGTATATTCCTGAAACAATTATAAATAGAACAAAGAAGGGTTTTAATTCCCCTTTTAACGAGTGGACTCATAAAATTTACGGCCCAAACGTGATAGAAACCATACTTAAAGTTAACAACCATACGGGACTTTTTAATGATACCTATGTAAAATCTATTTACGAACTCTCTTTACAAGGTAAGTTTAAACAACATTTATGGTCTCTATTTGTCTTTTCTAAGTGGTTTGAGAAAAACTACTTGTAATTTCTTATAGCTTAAGATAAAAAGCTGTAAAATGCCTAAATATCACTAAAAGGAACGTAATGACTGTCTTAATTCCTACGAATAATTCACAACGCCATGAAGCACAAATTTCAAGCATGGAAGAGAACGAATCTTGGGCATTTGTAACCCTTAATGAAGGACAAATTGAGAGTTGTAACTTCTATGATCGTCGTGAAGATATCATAGAGTGGATTGATGCTGTTGTTGTTATTAACGAGCAAGAGTATGTTTGGCCCTTCATGGAAGAAGGAATTATTGTGCTTATTGCCCCATTTCAAAAAAGTATTGATGAAATCATAGAAGCTTTTCTCTTCAAAGAACTACACGACTTAACTGTTTAATAACATAACCTAATTTATAATCAAAAAAATTATAATTTTTCTCAAAAAGTATAGTAATTATTAATAAAACTTGCTATACTTTTAGTTAATAAAATAAATAAATATCCTATATAGTTATTTTTACTAAAATTTCTCATTCCCCATAAAATCGCAACTTAAATTATGTCTTGAAAAAATTAGAAATATTATGATATAATCATACATATTTTAACAGAGCCCATTTATAGGATACTTATAGTGAAGAAAAGTATAGGACGCCCAAAAGAGAAAGAAAATCGTGTTAAGATTGGTTTATCATTAGATGGGCAATATAATGATATGTTAGTTGAACTCTCAAAACAAACTGGTAAAACAAAAAGTCGTTTAGTTGAAGAAGCCATTTCAGATTTATATGAACGGCAACAGAACTTATCTAGACTAATAAAACAATTAAATAACCAACAAGATAATTCTTTTGACACATTACGCACAATGGTCAGAAATAAATTATAAAATCTCTTTTATAAATTTTTATTAACCTTACTTATCAATTTTAATTATAGTTCTTTTGTTATAATTTTCATTATTTAACAAAGGATAAGGAATGAAGAAAGGAAATTTGTTAAAATTTATTTTAACACTACTACTATTGTCTAGTTTTACAACACTTTTTGCAAAAGAAAAGGTTTACAAACTTAAACTTGCAACAACTTGGGGACCGACACTCTCTCCCTTGATAGATTCTGCAAAAAATATGGCTAAAATGGCAGAAACGATGTCAAATGGGCGCTTAATCATCAAAATTGATGCTTCTAACAAACATAAATCACCTCTTGGTATTTTGGATATGGTTAAAGGTGGTCAGTATGATATGGGACATTCTGCGTCATATTATTGGAAAGGTAAGGATATTAATACCTTGCCATTTACATCTATGCCATTTGGTTTAACAGCACCTGAGCAGTACGCATGGTTCTACTATGGGGGTGGTATGAAACTTATGCAAAAAGTTTATGAAAAGCATGGTGTGTATTCATTTCCTGGTGGAAGCACCGGTGTACAAATGGGTGGCTGGTTTAGAAAAGAGATTAAATCACTTGATGATTTAAAGGGTCTAAAGATGCGTATTCCTGGCTTTGCAGGGGAAATTATGGCTAAGCTTGGTGTTCAAGTAACCAATATTGCTCCAGGAGAACTCTA
>CAZIES010000141.1:0-5488 GCA_964538295.1 uncultured Arcobacter sp.
GTGCCCGGATCTTATGACAGAATTGTAGCTATCGTAAGGAACACGACAACTAGAGACCAAGAAGAAAAAAATAAGATTTTTGTCATATATTAATTAATAAATGGACTTAAAATTAAAATAGCCCAATATAAAGAAAGAAAAGTGTAAAATAATGGAAAACGCATTTGCTGTTCATTTAATATTAGATTGTGTTTGAAATGTGAAAATAAAGTTAAGAACAAATTAAAATGAGAACTTTTTTGTCGCAGTTTTCAAAAGCACATTACAAGAAATAATTTTACACACAACACTTACAGTGCTTTTTGTTTTATTGCTTTACATTGTTCTAAGAATTTTGATATAAATTTTTATGGATGTGGTTGATTTATCTAGAATACAATTTGCTGCAAATATAACGTTTCACATATTATTTCCTTCAATCACTATTGCTTTAGCATGGTTTCTTTTATTTTTTAAAGTTAGATATTCTCAAACTAAAAATTATAAATGGATGAACATCTATTTTTTTTGGACTAAAGTTTTTGCACTTTGCTTTGCTTTAGGAGTGGTCTCTGGGATCACGATGTCCTTTCAATTTGGAACCAATTGGCCAGGATTTATGAATACCGTCGGTAATATCGCAGGACCATTGTTAGGTTACGAGGTTCTTACGGCTTTTTTCTTAGAGGCAAGTTTTTTAGGCATTATGTTATTTGGTTTTAGGAAAGTAAAACCATGGTTACATACTTTTTCAACTTTTTTAGTTGCTTTTGGTACTACTTTATCTGCCTTTTGGATTTTAGTTTTAAATAGCTGGATGCATACACCAACAGGCTTTGAAATGATTGATGGAGAAGCTTATGTCACAAGCTGGATGGAAGTAATATTTAATCCTTCAATGCCTTATCGATTAACACATAAATTATTAGCTTCAGGTTTAACCGCTAGTTTCTTAATAGCCGGTATATCTGCATATCGTTATTTAAAAGGCTATAAAACTGAAACCGTTAAAACTGCAATCAAAGTATCAACTATTGTCGCAGCTTTATTAATTCCAGTTCAAATTTTTATGGGTGATCTTCATGGTTTAAATACCTACGAGCATCAACCTCAAAAAGTTGCGGCAATGGAAGGCAATTGGCAAACTCAAAAAGGTATTCCTTTAATATTATTTGCTTTACCAGATGAAGAGACAAGATCTAATAAGTTTGAAATCAGTATTCCAAAGTTAAGTAGTTTGATCATTACTCATGATTTAAATGGAGAAGTTAAAGGCTTAAATGAATTTGAAGGAGAGCATCCGCCAGTTGCACCTATTTTTTGGTCATTTAGAATAATGATTGCAATAGGATTGATGATGTTATTGGTGTCTTGGTTTGGTTGTTATTTTATATTTAGAAAGAAAGAAGCACCTAACTTATTTTATAAAGCTTTGGTTTTAATGTCTTTTTCAGGATGGATTGCAACCATTGCTGGCTGGTATGTAACAGAGATAGGTCGTCAACCTTATCTTGTTCAAGGGGTTTTAAAAACTGCTGATGCAGGCATCACTGTGCCAAGTGCTTATATTGCAATTTCATTAACCATTTATTTAGTTGTGTACACTTTGTTGATTATTGCTTTTGCAACCACTTTATTTTACATGGCAAGAAAATCTAAAGATAAAGAGTTTGATCCAAGTGAATTTAATCCAGCAACGGGTCAAAGAAGATCTATAACCTCAGTTGATGTACCATTAAAACAATTATTATGATCGAAAGTAGTACAGGTTTACCTATATTGTTTGCAAGTTTAATGGGGTTAAGCATGTTAATTTATGGCTTGCTTGATGGCTATGATTTAGGAGTTGGGATTTTATCAGGTTTTACCAAAACCCGTAAAGAAAAAAATAAAATGATTGCATCCATTGGACCTTTTTGGGATGCAAATGAAACTTGGTTAGTCTTAGGGGTTGGAATTTTGTTAATCGCTTTCCCAAAAGCACATGGAGTTATTTTATCGAGTTTGTATCTACCCGTTTTTGTAATGCTAATTGGTTTAATTTTTAGAGGTATTGCATTTGATTTCAGAAGCAAAGCAAAAGAAAAATATCAAAAGTTTTGGGACCAAGCTTTTTTTGGTGGCTCTTTATTAACCGCTCTTGCTCAAGGGTATATGTTAGGTTTTTATATTGTAGGATTTAATAGTTCGTTAATTGCGATTTTGTTTTCTTTAATCGTTAGTATTGGTGTTGCAATAGGATACTGTTTAATAGGTGCTAATTGGTTGATCATGAAAACAGAAGGTGATTTACAAAAAAAATCTGTTCGTTGGGCTAAAATTTCACTTATTGGTGCAATTTTTTGTATTGGGTTAGTCTCCCTTGCAACTCCAATTGCGAGTTCTAGAATTTTTGAAAAATGGTTTGTGTTACCTAATCTTTATTACCTTTTTCCTATTCCATTATTAACTCTTGGATTAATTATAATGATGTATTTGTATTTAAAGAAACTACCAATGATTAATGATAAAAACTGTTGGGTACCTTTTTTTATAACTATTTTGATATCAATACTTTGTTTTTTAGGATTATCTTATAGTTTCTTTCCTTATATTGTACCTAATCAAATGCTAATCATTGATGCGGCATCTGCTACTTCCTCACTGTGGATTATTTTGTTTGGCGTTGTAATTGTATTCCCAATTTTAATAGGTTATACTTTTTTATCATATAAAGTATTTCATGGTAAAACCTCAAAGTTAAGTTATGACTAAAAAAATATTAACAATGTATACTAGTGTTAAGAAATGAAAAAAATACTTTTATACTTTGCTTTTTTACTTATAGGATTTATAGCTGAGGCTGCAGACAACGACTCTAATCACGATTCCAAATATATCGGTCAAGAAAGTAGAGTGATTAAGAGTTTATCATTAGAAGACATAGCAGAGTTAGAGCGTGGTGGTGGATGGGGGTTGGCTAAAGCAGCAGAGCTCAATGGCGTACCTGGACCAGCTCATCTTCTGGAAATGAAGGACGAAATTCCACTCAATCAGGAACAGATTGCCTCCATTACCATTCTTTATGAACGAATGCGTGAACAAGCTATTGAAAAAGGTAAGAAATTAATTGCACTTGAAATAGAACTCGAAACTCATTTTAAAGAGCGTACAATCACCAAGTCACTCTTACAATCATTGTTAGATTCAATAGCCAAAACAAAAGCTGAACTACGATTTATTCACCTAGCTACACATTTAAAAACACCTGAAATTATATCTGAAAATCAGATACAACAGTACAATTTGCTAAGAGGTTATACGAGTACAGATCCTTGCCTTAATATACCAGAAGGTCACAATGCGGATACTTGGTTAAAACACAATGGGTGCGAATGATTGGTTTTGACGCCCTATTACACATTGTTTAATTCAAGCTGATTTGTTTTCATTCTATTATTTTCGTAGTATGAGATATGAAGAAGAAAAGTAATAGATCAAAATTAGAAATGAAGCTAGATGAAGTGAATCATATCATGGAATTAATTAGAACAGTGATTCCTATAGTAATTTTAGTAATTCAAATTGTTATTTTAATAAAATTATTTAGTTAATGAAAAAGCTTTCAGGGGTCGTGGTTTTGGTGTACCTATAATGACTGGTTTTTTTAGCAAAATTTATTAAAATTAAAACATGATTTTCAAACAATTTTTTGACAACATTTCGTATACTTACACATATTTAATAGCAAACAAAAAAGGAGCAGAAGCCTGTATCATTGATCCTGTTTTGGAGCACATTGAAAATTATTTAAAAGCTATAAAAGATTTGGATCTGAAATTAGTAAAAGTTATAGATACCCATGTTCACGCTGATCATATTTCTGGTATTTCAAAACTTAGAGATAAAACACAGTGTATTACCTGCATGGGAAAATCACAGAATGCATCCGAAATTGTATCTATGGAAATAAGTGATAATGAAAAATTTAAAATAGGTGATCTTGAATTTCGTGCTTTGTTTACTCCAGGTCATACAAATGATTCTTACTGTTTTTTATTAAATGATAAAATATTCACTGGCGATACCCTTTTAATCGGAGGTACGGGAAGAACTGACTTTCAAAATGGCAACGCCGAAGATCAATATAACTCGTTGTTTAATGTTGTCTTGAAACTTGATGATAGAATGTTGGTCTATCCTGCTCACGATTATAAAGGTGAAACAGTGAGCACTATTGGTTTTGAAAGAAAAACTAATCCAAGATTACAAGTAAAATCTAAGCAGGAATATGTGGATTTAATGAACTCACTAAACTTACCAAATCCAAAATTAATGGATATTGCTGTGCCACAAAATAAAAAACATGGTGTTTCGGTAGAAATTCAAATGCAATCCAATGGCATCAATGTTCTGCAACTCAAAACTATGATAGATCAAAAAGTGATTAAGTTGGTCGATGTCAGGGAGAATTTTGAAATTCAAAGAGATGGATCGATAGAAAACTCTATTCACGTTCCCTACGCGCAAATTGAAAATTTTTTAAATAAAATTGAATTATCTCAACCAAATAAAAAATTTGTATTGTATTGCCATACTGGTCAAAGAACCTATCTTGCTTTACAAAAATTAAAAAATGACAATATTCATCATTTGGCAGGTGGAATATCAAATTGGATTGAAGCAGGCGAAAAGGTATATTTAACCTCATCACAAAATACGATTAAGAAATAATAGTTAGATTTTATGAATATTATAAATTTTACACCTTTATCTGCGTTTATTGGAGGAACTGTTATCGGATTAGCTGTGGTAGTTTTTTATCTAGGTAACGGCCGTTTGGCAGGAATTAGTGGAATCATAAAAAATTTAATCAACTCAAACAATAATAGATTTGATAATCTTTTATTCTTAATAGGATTAATTCTAGGACCTTTAATATATTCTGTTTTTTCTAAGAGCGAGATTCCTTTCTCTATCACAGATTCTTTACCAACTTTAATTATAGGTGGGCTACTAGTTGGTGTAGGACCTAGCATAAGTAATGGCTGTACTAGCGGACATGGCATTTGTGGAATTTCTCGTTTCTCACCACGATCAATACTGGCAACAATAGTATTTGTGCTGGTAGCAATCATAACGGTAATGGTAATGAGGAGTGTTTTTGAATAAAGTTATATCATTATTGTCCGGCATTATATTTGGAATAGGATTAACTATTTCAAGCATGACGAATCCTGAAAAAGTTCTTGGTTTCTTGAATTTATTTGGTGACTGGGATCCATCATTAATTTTTGTTATGGCAGGTGGAATTTTTATAAGTATGCCCTTTTTGATTTATTTTAAAGATAAGCCTTTCTTTGCAGAAAAATTTTCTATTCCATTAAACAAAAAAATTGATTTAAAATTAATCTTGGGAGCCTCTTTGTTTGGTATGGGCTGGGGAACAGTTGGATTGTGTCCTGGGCCAGCCATTGCTTCATTAGCTTTTTTAAACTTTTATTCAATTGTTTTTGTAGCCTCAATGGTT
>CAZIES010000142.1:0-5249 GCA_964538295.1 uncultured Arcobacter sp.
TTATTAAAAAGTATCCTATCATACTTTTCTAGATTTTCTTGTTTTATCATTGTTTTTAAGATGCTTAAATATTTTGTGCCAATTCCTGAATAGTTAATAAGCGTTTGACTCAGTTCCAAACCGCTTAAGTTTTTACCTTGTTGTTTTAAATCATCTCTTTTATCTTGAAAGGATTTAAAGGCTTTGTTTCTATTAAGATTTAACATATATGCAGTAACGGCCTCTTCCAATGAGCCAAAGACTCGAATAAAATACTTTGCATTTTTAGGACGTTCTTTTGGAATAATACCAATCTTTTCATCATAGGTCCAATGCCCAAAAATATTGTTGACCTCTTTGGTAAAGCGACTTCTTCCCAAGTTGCTTTCAACAGCAGCTTGTGCTAAAGCTAAAGAGGCTGGTACGATATCTATTTTTTTTAAATATGCCTCTTTGTTATAGAGTTTTTCGATATTATATTTCTGTTTTATTTTTAATAGTCTGTTTTTTAATGAATGATTCTTTTTATCGTGTAAATCTTTTTCAAATAAAGAGAGAACGAGTTCTCTCTCTTTTAAAATATTCATATTCTCTTGTTCAATTAAATCATAAAGGTAGTTAAAAAAGAAATCTTTTTTCTTTGCTACGCTTTTGATTTGATAATAATTTTGAGGTAGGTTGGAAGCTTGTAAAAGCCCTAAACTCACCCCAATAATAAAAACTATTCTTAACATAGGTTTGCTGTAAATACCTTTTTGACTTTTCCCTTAAAGAAGATTGTTGAACCTTTTTTCGTCAGCGTTAACTCCTCTTTACTTTTTGGATAGACAAAGGTTTTATCTTCAACCAATCCTAAATTGTTGGCTCTTAAAAAACATGCTGCCATTCCTGTTCCACATGCTAAGGTTTCACCTTCAACACCACGTTCATAGGTACGAACATAAATCTTACCATTATTGATTTTGGCAAAGTTAACATTGGCATTATATTTATATCGCATACGTGCGCTTAAATCATGGTCGTATTGTTCTAAATCTTCAACAATGGTTACTAAATGAGGAACCCCAGTATCTACAAGCCACCACGTTAAGCCTTCTTCTTCAAAAGGTTCTTTAATAATAACTGGTTCAGTTAATTGTGTTTCAACAACATCGCCATCAACATCACAAGCAATACCACCAGCTCCTGTCATAAAGTTCATTTTTTGTGGCGCTAAGTTGTTATCAAAGGCGTAGTGGGCACAGGCTCGTGTACCATTACCACACATAGCGGCATCACTTCCATCACTATTATAAAATAACCACTCAAAATCAAACTCATCGTGTGGCACGATAACAATAAGTCCATCTGCACCAATACCTTCGGTTCGGTTACATAAAGCAATGGCTTCTTGAATATACTCTTTTTTATTATCAGTATGAAAGATTACAAAGTCATTGCCACTGGCACTATATTTTGTATAGATCATAAAATATCCTTTATCACACGTTCAACTTCTTTTTGTAAATTTTTTAAATTTAATGAATTATCAATAATAAAATCTGCACGTGCTTTTTTCTCTTCAATATCCATTTGATTGGATATTTTTAGTTTTGCTTCATCTTCATTAATACCATCTCTGTCCATCAGTCGTTTAACTTGTAACTCACCCGGAGTATAAACCACTAAACACTTTGAAATTGGATAGTGCATCTTTTCAAAAAAGAGTGGGATATCAATAAAGTAGGGTTTTCCTGCCTCTTCAAAAACCACAGACTCCTTTTCTATCTCATCTTTGATGAGTGGATGTATAAAAGCCTCTAGTTTGAGTTTATTTTCTTCATTTGAGAAGATGATTTTTCCAAGCTCTTTTCTAAGTACTTTACCATTTTCCACGTATTGACTTCCAAACATATTAGCAATCTCACCACTATGTTGGTCTAAAAGTTTATGGGCTATTTTATCCGCATCAATTGTTAAAAAACCATGCAGTTTTAAGAGATTGCATGCTGTACTTTTTCCCGTTGCAATTCCACCGGTGAGTGCAATGGCATGTTTAAATGTTTCATTATTCATGCGCGAATTTTATCTAAATTTGGATTTAACCAAAGTTATGTAGTGAAAATTTCTATATAAAGTAGAGTTTAATGAATAAAGGCAGGCAAAGCTTATCGCTTTGCAATACCTGTAAGACTTCTGTGGATGTGTGATGCAAAAACAAATGAAGCGTGGTGTACTTCAGTTGAGTAGTAGTTTACATCATCAAGTAAGTCGGATACTTGAAGTACAATATCTGCTGTTGGATGGTATTTTTTTGAAGCAATGATTGCTGTTTTATGTCCAAAACTAAATGGCATTGCAATCCAGAACTTCTCTCCCACTCTTTTTAAGTCCGCTTTTAAAGTCTCTTCATTTTTATGGAAACTTTTTGTAGTAAAAGTGATAATTCCATCATTTTTTAAAACTCGCTCAATATTAGCTAATAAAAGTTCATCTACTGCAACATCTGTTAAAATAATAACATCAATATCTTTTTCATTGTGTGCAGTTAAAAGTGAAGCATCACCAAACGTTGTTTGGGCTTTATGTTTTGCCACTTCTTGTTTTAATTCCTCATCAACGGTTCCAATAACTAAAACTTTTTCAGGTTCTTTGTGGGTACATAAAGGTACATGAACCATCATTTCGTTAAAGGCGTAATTTGCGTTTTCTAAGCTTGACATTAGATATGTCCTTTTAATAAATTTTCGATATAATACCAAAAAAATTTTAAAGTATATGAAAAATTCTAAGTACAAAGAAAATTTATAAGTAAATTTAATTTGAAAAAGAATATTTGTGACAAAAAGGTAAGAAATGAGTACAGTAAGCTACAAAGATGCTGGTGTAGATATTGATGCTGGAAATCAGTTTGTTGAAAACATTAAGCCCCATGTAAAATCAACAATGATTCCTGGAGTTTTAGGTGGAATTGGTTCTTTTGCTGGAGCATTTGAACTGCCAACAGGGTATAAACAACCCGTAATTTTATCAGGAACTGATGGTGTTGGTACAAAATTAAAATTAGCTATTGATGCAAAACAGTTTGATACAGTTGGAATTGATTTAGTAGCAATGTGTACCAATGACCTTTTATGTAATTTTGGTGAGCCACTATTTTTCTTAGACTACTATGCAACAGCAAAACTTGAAGTTGATGAAGCAACAGATGTGGTTAAAGGAATTGCCGAAGGGTGTATTCGATCAGAGTGTGCACTTGTTGGTGGTGAAACTGCTGAGATGCCTGGTATGTATAAAGAGGGTGATTTTGATTTAGCTGGTTTTTGTGTTGGAATAGCAGAAAAAGAAGAGTTAAACCGAATTGAACGAATCGCTGCTGGTGATACATTAATTGCTTTACCATCGTCTGGTATTCACTCAAATGGATTTAGCTTGGTACGAAAACTTCTTTTAGAAAAACTTGGAATGTCTTTAAATGATGATTTTCAAGGAAAGCCTTTAAAAGATGTTTTATTAGAGCCAACTCGAATCTATGTAAAAGAGTTCAAAGCAAATAAAGAGAACATTAACGCTTTAGCACATATCACTGGTGGTGGTATTACTGAAAATTTACCGCGAGTTTTACCAGATAACTTAAAAGCAGTAGTAAAAAGAGACTCTATTAAAGTATTACCAATTTTTGAATTTATGGGACAACATGTAGAACTCGAAGAGATGTATCGAACATTTAACATGGGCGTAGGTATGGTTCTTGTTGTAAATCCAGCTAATGTAGATGCGGTATTAGCTAATACTGATGGTTATGTGATTGGTGAGATTGCTGAAGGTGAAAAAGGCGTAGAGTTTATTTAAGTCTTTAGACTTTCACTTACATTTTAAAAAGGGAAGAATACTTGTTCTTCCCTTTTTTTATTCCTAGATTTTTACATTTTATAGGGTAGCTTTAATATTTATAAAATATAAATAATCTTTCTTATTATTAAGGCTTAATTTTTTCTTAAATTTATTATTCCTAAAGCCTAAATGTCATATTAATCTCACACAACTAAGGTAGATTTAAAAAAAGAGACAATGCGAAAGGAGAGTGGCATGTTTAAAAATATTAGCATTAAAGCAAAAGTACTTGCCATTGCATTATTGGGACTATTTTTATTAGCTACTGTAGTTGGATTTATCTCAGTAAATAATGCAAGTGAAGCACTTATGAAAAAAAGTTATGGTTCTTTAACTTCTGCAAGAGATGGGAAGAGTGAACAGATAAAGAATTTCTTTGCTCAAAAAATTGCAAGTATTAATACTCTTGTTAGAACCAAGGATGTTATTGAATTAGCTTATGATATGGATAGTATTGAAGGTATGATGAATATCAATGCCGAGGGAAAGTTTCCTATTCATGAACAGCATGTTAAAAATGTTACACAACCCCACGAGAAGTTTTTTTCTAATTATATGAAAGCGAATAAATATGCAAATATTTATTTAGTCAATGTTCGAACGGCTCAAATTATGTATGCTGTTGAAAAAAATTCTGATTATGGTGAAAATTTAAAGACAGGTAATCTAAAAAGTAGTGGAATTGGTGAAGTTTTTGAAAAAACCTTAAAGAATAAAAGAGCAACCTTTGTTGATATGCGACCTTATGCTCCAGATAATAATAAACCAAGAATGTTTTTAGGTGCCCCCGTTTTTGAAGATGATGAATTAACTGGTATTTTAGTTTTTAAAATTAATGATAAAGCAATTAATAGTGTAATGAAGTTTAGAAAAGGGTATGGACAAACTCAAGAGGATTATCTTGTTGGAGTAGATTATTTAATGAGAAGTGATAGCTTTTTAAACTCTAAAACCCATAGCTTAAAAGCTTCTTTTGCAAATCCAAAAAACGGAAGAGCTAAAACGGAAGCAAGTATAAATGCTTTAAAAGGAAAATCTGATACAAAAGTTGTTATTGATTATAATGGAAATCCTGTATTATCGGCATATGGAACCATTAAAATTGGACAAGATTTAACTTGGGCGATTCTTTCTGAAATTGATGAGTCTGAAGTATTAGAAGCACCGCATAGTATTCGAAATCAAAGTATTGTTATTGCTGCAATTTTTTTAATAGTGATTGCTTTAATTGTCTATTACGTAATTAATAAAGAGGTAATAACACCACTTAACAAGTTTCAAAATGGGTTAATAGAGTTTTTTAAATATTTAAATAAAGAGAGTAATACTGTTACTTTGTTACCAAGTAGTACCCACGATGAAATTGGGGTGATGTCCCAAGTTGTTAATGAAAATAT
>CAZIES010000143.1:0-1707 GCA_964538295.1 uncultured Arcobacter sp.
GCATTAAAACCACTAAAGTCATCCAAATAGACAAATGATGCAATAATAAGTGGCACAAAACTATACTTTGTCACCCATACTCGAATAGTTGCAACCACAATATAAAAAAGTACTAATATAATCCACACTTCATGGTAGTAGCCTTGCATAAATGAAGAAGAGAGATAATAGCCTAAAGTAGTAATCCCCACAAACCCTAAAATAGCAGTAGAACGTAAAGCACACTCAAAACGATAAAGAGTATAGTCAATCAGGTGAGGAAAAGCATCAGGAATTTTTGTAAATAGAAAAAAAGAAAACTTACTATATCCTTCTAACTCTTTAGGAAACGTATCATGCTCTTCTAAAATCTCTGCATATACTTTTGCTAAAATCGCACTATAAGGGATAATGATGGCTAAAATAGCCGTTAAAGTATTCAGACCAAAAATTTGTAGAAATATCAACGCCCAAAAAAGTTCATGAATTGCTCGGGTAAACGAAAGAGAAATTCGTACTAACATATTGCTAAAAAATAGTGCTAGAAAAAAACCAAGTATTGAAGCAAAACTCATAGCGGCAATTGCTATAGCAATGGTATTTAAAAATCCTTCAAGTAAAATTGCATAGTTTGAAAAGGAAAGATTGGTAATCGAAAAAAAGAAGTCATGAACTAGCGAGGTAGTATCAACTGTTGAAACCTCTAAATCAGCAAGAAGAAATGAGATGACTCCTATTAGAAAAAATAGAAGGGTTATATTGCCATTTTTACTCGCAAACATAATAGAGTTTTTCCCTATCCTCATCATTAAGTTCACAGCACTGTTTATCCACAATCACTTTACCATCTTTTAACCCAATCACTCTATCAAAATTTTCAACTGCAAGTTGAACGTTATGTATGGCACATACAACAGTTTCAAATTTGTTATTTAAAATATTAAGTACTTTATTAGCTAGGTATTCATCAAGTGCAGAAATTGGTTCATCAGCTAAAAGAATTGTTTTATCACTGTAAAGAACCCTTGCGACACTGGCTCTTTGTTTTTGACCACCAGAGAGATCACTGATTTTTTCAAAGAGTTTCTCTTCTAAAAGAAGCTTACTTAAAATTGCACTGATATTTTCAACCTCTTTTGGTACAGGTTTAAGTAAATTTCTTATGTTATAAAAAGTTGAGTTTTTATCAAGTTGAGAAATATAGACATTATGAAAGAGCGACAAATTATTTACTAGACCTAACTCTTGAGGAATATATGCACTATCATTTGCTTTGTATTCATAAAGGGTTTTGAGTAAGGTAGACTTACCGCTTCCACTTTTTCCAAGCAGCGCTACCTTCTCACCCTTATCTATTTCAATGTTTATTGATGATAAAACCTCAAAGTCTCCATAAGAGACTGTTTCATTGCGTAAATAAAATGCCATTAGCTCTCTTAACTCACCCTATAGTAATTAGTCAATAATTCCAACTTTTTTAGCTGTATCTAAAATTGATTGGAAATCAGAGTTTTTAGCTGGAATAAATCCACTTCTAGGAAATGAATCTAAAATATCTTTATCTTTTAAGTTGATGATTGCATTCGTAAGTTTTGTAGTAAATCCTTTACCATAAGTTTTATCTAAATCACCATGTGCAGTGAAGTTGTAATCAACGTATGGAGGAGTTTTGTAAATAACGCTTACTTTTTTAGGATCAACTTTACCAGATTTAACTGCTTTATCCCA
>CAZIES010000143.1:1807-5201 GCA_964538295.1 uncultured Arcobacter sp.
TTTACAGCATCAGAGATTTTGTTTGTAAAGCCTAAGTTAGTTGATGCATTAGCAATGATATAAGAGTAGAATTGTGGGTCTTCAGCACCTTGAGCAATAGCGATTGCACCTGGAACAATAAGTCTAGCTTTAACACCTGATAATCCACCAAACCAAGCTAATTGAACTTGTTTGTTTCTAAATGCAGCAATAGAAGCTGAATACGACTTAACTGGAACGAATTTAACGTCAACATTTAATTCACCACTTAAGTAAGTAGCTAACTTAGAGAAACGCTCTTTTAATTTCGTTTCGTCTTGATCTGGAATTGCAGTAAATATAAATGTTTGTGCAAACGAGAAACTTATCATAACGATAAGTGTTAATAGAATCTTTTTCATTGGGAATAAACCTCAAATTAATTTGAAGCATATGAGATATAAAGTGTTATGTTCACAAGCTTTATGTCCAACCTAAACCTTAGGTGATGCTGTTTGTGTGTCATTTTACATAAAAAGGAATAAATCAAACCTTAAAAAGTAAAATTTTCTTTACCATTGATAATTTTATTTTAATTTCTTTTTTTGTATTATAAAAAAAAATTATGAGAAAGTATAATGAACAATGAATATAAACTAACCAAGTTTGTAAAAGCAGCTGGTTGAGCAGCAAAAATGGGTCCGGGGGACCTGAAACAAACAATTTGCTCGCTTACACCAAATGATAAAAACATACTTGTAGGATTTGATACGAGTGATGATGCTAGTGTTTACAAAATAAATGAAGAAGAAGCACTCGTACAAACCTTAGACTTTATTACACCTGTTGTTGATGACCCTTATGTATATGGAAAAATTGCAGCAGCAAACTCGCTTTCTGACATCTTTGCAATGGGTGCAGATGTTAAAACATGTCTCAATATCGTAGGCTTTGATAGAAAAAACCATGGAACAGAAGTTCTTGGTGAAATCCTTCGTGGAGGAAACGAAAAAATCAAGGAATGCGGTGGTGTTTTAATGGGTGGACATACTATTGAAGCACCTGAAATGATTTATGGACTTAGTGTTACGGGGATGGTACATCCTAAGAAAATCTACCGTAATAACACGGCTAAAATTGGACACGCACTTGTTTTAACAAAACCTCTTGGAATGGGTATTTTAACAACTGCTATTAAGCGTGATTTACTTGACAATGATACTAGAAATGAAGCTATAAAAGTAATGGAAACACTCAACTACTTACCATCTAAAATTATGAAAAAATATGATGTAAGTGCGTGTACTGATATTACAGGATTTGGTCTTTTGGGTCATGCACTCGAATCAACCAATCCTTTAACCTCATTTTCTATTTGGTGTGGAATTGTTCCAGTAATGGCACGAGCGCAAGAACTGGCAAATCAAAAAGTAGTCCCTGGTGGTACGCTTAAAAATATGAAATACCTTGAAGAGCATATTACAATCATGTGTCCAACGGATAAGTGTAAGCTCATGTATTGTGATGCCCAAACTTCTGGTGGTCTACTTATTGCTATGGATAAAGAGGATGCTAAAGAGTATATCAAAGAAGTAGAAGAGATAACACATGGTTATGCTACTATCATAGGTGAAGTCATCCCACGTGGTGTTACGCCACTAATTATTTCATAAAAAACAAAAGGAAAATCAAAAAAAGATTTTCCTTTATTTCTACAAATTTTCAATTAATTTTAAATTTCATTAGATACAATTTCGACCCTAAATTATACTAAGGTCTATTTTGAATTATAACTACGATACTTCTACTTTATTAACAATTAAAAAGAATATGCTAACTGAGTTTGATGGATATTTAATTGGAACACTCTATCTCGCTCCTCAAAAAAATATTATCAATGCCCCTTATTATGGTATCGAATTTGATCAAAATGCACTTAATATTTCAAAAGTAAACTTATGTAAAAAAGCAACTATTGGGTGTGCAACAGCTTGTTTATACCATCAAGGAATCTACAAAACCTCAGACTTTCACAAAAATAAAATCAAACAAGCGCGAATTAAACGAACCTTGAAGTTTCTTATTCAAACAGAAGAGTTTTTTGCCAAACTTATCAAAGAAATCAATGCACTAAAAAGAAAAGCAAAAAAACTTGGTTTATCTCCTGCAGTACAACTCAACGGTACTTCAGATATTTTATGGGAAAAAGAGCATTTTGTTTTTGAAGAAGTTGAACATAAAAATATTATGGAATATTTTAATGATATTCAATTCTTTGATTACACGAAATATGATATTACAAAAACACGAAAAAAACTACCTAAAAATTACCATTTAACCTACTCCCGAGCAGGAAGTAATAAAGGAAAAGTTATTGATAACTGGGAGAACATTTCTCAAACTTTAGATAGTAATATTGATGTCGCTATTATCTTTACTAAACAGATGAAAGAACATATCTTAAGTGATTCTAGATATCAAGGTTACAAAGTAATTGATGGCGATATTTATAACTGTAGAGCTTATGATATTTATCAAAGAGAAGAGAACAAAGGGCTTATCATTGCTCTAGAAGTTGCAAAAAAAACGGATATTAATAATAGTGGCTTTGTTATTCAAACTCACAATGAAATCGAACAATATTTAGCATAACTCCCCATTAATATTATATTCCTTAAGTAATTTTGGAATATAATTAATTATTAAGGATTTATCATGAACTTACTAATTTTTGATAAAGAGTTTGAAAATAGTCATGATGACTATATCAGACCCCTCACCCAAAATCTCAAAAACTTTGATGCTAAAATTTTAACAAACCTTTATGATGCTATTAAACTCTATGAAGAAAATGTATTTGATATGCTACTTATAGATTTTACAACCAATGAAGGACAAACATTTTTAAACACCGTTTTAGAAAAAAAACCTGGACAAAAAATTGTAACCTTAGGTTATGAATTGACAAGTTCTGAAACAGATTGTGAAAGATGTCAAAAAAAGTTTAATAAACGACGTTTAATGAAACCTGTTAATCCTATAGATATTTATAAAATCATCACTGAGTTTGATGATACCCCCTGTGCTTACGCAAACTTCTTTGATACTCCGAAACTTCTTTTAAATGAATTTATTAAAAACTTTGACTGTTTTGAGTATGATGAAGAGAAACAACTCATTTATCATAATAACGGTAATCATGATTTTATAATTAAAGAGTTCATTGAGATTTTAGATGAGTTAAAAAGATATGAAATTGAACATCAAACACAAGATGATTATAATATTAAGATAGCTTAAGATTAATTAATATTTTTATTTACTATACTATATACTTTAAATTAAAAAGGACAAAAATGAAAAATATACTTTTAGCAAGTTCTTTATTGATTGGAACTTGTTTATTTGCTGAAACAAATTTAAACGGATGTAAGGG
>CAZIES010000144.1:0-5182 GCA_964538295.1 uncultured Arcobacter sp.
TTAATTCTTTGCCTGTGGTGGATGATAAAAATCAGGTGGTCGGGGCGATAAATACGCATACCTTAATGCAAGCCAAGATAATTTAATTTTCGGTACTCCTTGATAAGTATATTTTGCACAAAACTTGTTTATATATTTTTTCTTCACTATTCTTATCCGACCATTCTACAACATTTTCAATTTCTGCTCCTGATAAACTATAGCCCTCTTCCTGCTTACGCCTAATTTTTTCAATCATCCTCTTAGATAGTGCGGCAACTTGATGTCCATCTTTACATAGGTTTATGTGTTGTTGATTTTCAACAATATCTATAGCTTCTCCAGCCATTGGGGAACTGTTCAAAATTCCTTTTTCAGAATACTTATTTGTCAAAGCTATATCCTTTAAACCCATTAAAAAAACAATCTTTTCAAGTGGATTTGCCGGAGTATTGTGAATAGTAGGCTTGATAAATTGATTAAATATGTGTGTCTTAGAATGTATATATAAATTTTTTCTAGCACGGGTAATGGCAACATAAGCAAGGCGTTTATCATATTCAATTTGGGAGCCATATTGACTAATAAAATTGGTATCTGCACATAAATAAACCTCATCCCATTCCTGTCCTTTAGCCTTATGCATTGTTGAAACAATTACATTACTTTTACCTTTACTAAATTCATCAAAATCAATTAAACGTAAGTATTCAGCAAATAGATTAATAAAATGACTATGTCCTTTTTTAATTTCATCTTGATACTCTTCTTCAAATCCATCTATTACTTGATTTTTCAAGTCATTATTTTTAGAAAATTTATAGAAAATATCCGACGCCTCTCTACTTTTTTCAAAATCTTTACTCCTTTTCCAATCTTGTATAAAGTCCTGTAATTCAACCAAATTCCCTAGTTTAAAGCCCTTTTCCTTTGTTATATATCGAGCCTTTATTTTATTATCAATCAGCATGGAATAAATTGATAAAACCTCATCATTACCCCTTGCTAAAACGGCAATATTGGTAGAATTATTACTCTTGATGCTATCTAATAAATTTGAATAGTAATCACCACTTTGATAGAAGTCTAAAACCACACTCCCTTGCTTCTTATTAAAAGGCTGTAAATTTTTAGTTTTAAGGCGTGAATTAATAACAGAGGAGAATCGATTAGAAAAATCAACAATACTTGCACAACTTCTATAATTAGTCAAAAGCTGATATTTGGAAAATTTATTCTTACCATGTTCCGAATGACCACCAAAATCCTGTTCAAACTTTTGAATATATGCAACACTAGCTTTGTCATCTCCAAAATTCTTGATACACTGATCATCATCACCTACTACAATAATTCTTTTGTCACCTTTGTCTCCCATATCATTAAAGATTTCTTTAATAAACGCATAGCTTTGGGTGCCCACATCCTGATACTCATCTACCACCAACATATTAATAAAAGGCATTCTTACTACTCTATCTTTAAGTAATTTAGCGGCTTTAATTATTACGCCTTGTAGATCTGCATCATCATCAATGTTTTTACCTAGTAATGAAACAGCAAAACTATGAAAAGTATGAATTTGAACGTCATAAACTTGATTGCCAATTAGCTTCCGCAACTTATGTTGAAAATCCAATACAGCAACTCGTGAATGGGCTAGCATTAAGAAATACTCCGCCTTATTTCCCTCAATAGTAATGAGTGAAGCGATTTTGTGCACCAAAGTTTTAGTTTTTCCACTACCTGGACCAGCCAATACCATAATGGAATTAGACTTATCATCACTAAAAATTTCTTTTTGCTCTGAGTTTAAATCTTCTAATATTTGCTTATATTTTTCTTTAGTAATAGGCCGTCCAATTTCTTGCTCACTAAAATTGTAAATCTTTTTAAATTTACTATATTCTTCAGAAAAATAATCTTTTACAAATTTTTTTGCATTACCCCACCCTTGTTCAAGGAGTTTTTCCAAAAAAGCAATTTGAATATGGATTGCCTCAATTTTTCTTTTGTAATATTGCTTCAATCCTTTATTGTAATCGCCCGCCTTATAAGGCGCTCTTTCTTCTTTTATTTTATTTTGTAAGTTTAGTTGGAATGTTTGGTAATAAATCAACCTACCCCTGCGCAATTCAAACCCTTTTAACATGTCATGAAGATGCACAAACGTATGGTGAAAAGCCTCTAAAGTAAGTGTGTCTGAATCGTAATCAAGCCTAATTTTATTACTGGACAATTCAATCTCTTTACTTTTATTGTCACCTAATCTATTCAATAATTGATCGACAATAAAATGTGCCAAAGTCTTTCTAGCCTCTATTAATTTCCTTAGAGAGTTTTTATCTTCTAACTGAAAAAAACAAAAATCATTTTTAAACCTTGCAGTAAAAATATTTCCTTTAAGTTTTGTTAAATACGACCAGCTTTGAATAATTTGCTTGAATAACGTCACATTGTTAATACCAGGCTCATTAAGGCTGCGTAAATTTATACTTTTGTCATAACTAGAGACGTTAATTAATGCATCCAAAACTTTACTCTCTATCTTAAAATATTCTTTAAACTCCCTTTTAACAGATCTTTTAATATAGACACTTATATCATTGTCAAACTTTAGCAATCCATCCTTTTGTAATTGAAATAACACCTTAAAAATTTTAGATTTTTCTATACCAACTATATCTGACAAATCATCAACTTCTATAGGATCTAACTTAGATCTCTGAATAATATTTTGCATAACCAAAATCATATCTTGATATAGTTCAATATAAGGGTCTTTATTTTTTTTAGGATCTAAAACCTCATGAATATAAGGCATAGCTTCTTTTTTGGCTTCTTTTTTGATAGAAGTTGCAAAAATCTTATACCCGTCTCTACCTCGCTCAATTATTTTGTATTTTTCTAATTCTAACAATGCAGTTTTAATGATGACTTCATACTTAATACTACTGTCTTCTATATCAACACCCATCTTTTTGGCGATATCCTTTGGTGATAAATTAAGCACCCTGTTATCGTACCTCTTCAATGCCGTAACAATTCTCTTGATTTCTGCAAGGTCGACTTTTGAACGGTTAAGTTGGTTAAAAGATTTATCAAAGTCAGTTTTAGAATATAAAACTATACATTTTGCTATTAAGTTTTCATCTCTAGCACCGCGACCAGACTCTTGAAGGTATGACTCTAAGCTATCTGATTGCTGATAATGAATAATGGTTTTGATATCTGACTTATCAATTCCCATACCAAAAGCAGTAGTAGCAACCACTATATCAATTTTGTTACAAATAAAATCTGATAGTATGTCACTTTTTCCTCGGCTATTTTGACTTCTATTTCCATTTTCCTTGTCTTCATCCAGCTTGGAATAAAAAGGCTCTATAACCAAATCAAATTCGGCTAACCTTTCATCTTGTGCAAGCTCTTTACTAAGGTCTTTACACTCTTTGGCATTTTGCGGAATGTAGATAATGGTTGGATTTTTATTTTTTTCATCTCGTTCTAGGTTGCTCAAAATATCAATTAATTTTTCATACTTTTCTATTTCTGAATTAGTTTTGACAATACTGTAATCTAGATTGTAACGCTCAACAGAAGCTATAAATTCTTTTAAAACAATAGCCAGCTTATCTTGAAAATACTCTTTAATATCCCTCACAACTTCTGGCTTTGCGGTTGCAGTAAAACAAGAAACAGGAATACGAGGCTGGAAGTTAGACTCTTCTAATTCTTTAATTGTATTTGCAATAAAATAATAATCATGCCTAAAGTCATGCCCCCATGAAGAAAAACAATGCGCCTCATCAATAATAAATCTTTCTATAACGCGACGCTTTAACGCATTAAAAATAGAATTAGAGCGTAGGGCTTCAGGAGCTAGATAAAGCATATCAACTATGCCGTTTTCCACCTCATTAATTGCATTCATACGTTCAATTGGACTTAAAAACCCACTAATAGCAACTACTTTAAAGTTATTATTCTTAAGTTTAAAACTATCAATTTGATCTTTCATTAAAGCTTGTAATGGTGATATGACTACACTCAATCCTTTATACTTCTGAGCTTTGATTAATGCTGGTATTTGAAAAGTAATAGTTTTTCCGCCTCCCGTAGGTAAAATTGCTAGTAAGGATTCTGATCCAATAGCTGTTTTTATAATATCCTCTTGAGAGATTTTTCCTGAATCAAATAAATCACCAGATACTCTATTATCAAATTCTCTAAATTTATGAATATTAAATTCATTTTTTGAAAACCTTTTAATATTTACAAAATCTTCATTAAATGTAATTTTTTTTAATAAGCTTACTACTCTTGGATACCTATTTAAAATAATAGATGATATTGAACCTTTGTCAGCCAGGCATAAAAAGGAGATAATAAAAGCAATTTCTATTGGAAATTGCTCCTCAATATCCAAATATTGCGTCTTACTAATCTCTATATAAGGCTGAATTTGTTGGTATACATCAATACTTTTGAATTTTTGATTTTTATAAGAAAAAAACCCTGAAAAGTGAATATCGTCTTTTAACAATTGATAAAACACATTTTTTATGTTCTCATCTAATTCATCAAATAAACGATTAAGACTGTCAAATAAAGCCTTGGTTTGAACAGAATCTCCTAACGGCTGGTTTTCAATGTTGACTTGTGTGTCTTTATAGGGTTTGTTTAATTTATGTATGCGCTTATTAGTACATAAAAGCATTGAAAGATACAAAGTATCAATAATCTCTACACTTTGCAAAATGGGATTAAAACTGGTTTTTTCTAAAAATTTACTATCATGTTCGACAAAATTATGTCCACAAATAAAGCTAATATTATCATTTAAACAAGCTTCTTTAATAGGAGATAAAGAAGTCTCTTCCAATTCTGATGTTGCAGACAAATAACCCAGTTTATCTATTTTTCCACTAGTTGTACCAACTTCAATATCTAGGAATGCAATGTTCATACATTAACGGAATGTTATTATTCAACAAATATATTTTGTTGGGGGTGTTAGTATTAATTTTTATATATCATTCTAACCCCAAATAGAATATTGGTGTTTATATAATTATTCTTTCTACACCCCACCAAACACCAATAAGTGCAATTACAATTGAAATAGGTGTTACCAGCAATTGGCGATAATTGAGTTTGAGTGCTTTGGCGCCGAGCACGATACTAACCACAAATAAAACGA
>CAZIES010000145.1:0-5137 GCA_964538295.1 uncultured Arcobacter sp.
ATGCGATTTTCACTTTTTGATTCAGTCTTTACGCGAATTAGTGGGGCTGATAATATTGCCAAAGGCTTATCTTCATTTGCTGTTGAGATGTTAGAGTTAAAAAATATTTTTAATCGTGCAACAAAACAGTCTTTGATTTTAGGTGATGAGATTTCTCATAGTACTGAAACGATGAGTGGGGTAAGTATTGTTGCAAGTGCTATTTTAAAGCTAGCAAAATTAGAGTCTCTTTTCTTATTTGCAACACATCTACATCAACTTCCTGATATTGAAGAGCTTAAAAAACTTAAAAATATCATCTGTTTACATCTATCCGTTATGTATGAAGATGAAGAGGACAAACTTATTTTTAATCGAAAACTTCAACATGGTAGTGGTTCCTCTATGTATGGTTTAGAGTATGCGAAGTCACTTCATATGGATAAAGAGTTTTTAAAAGTAGCTAATGACATCCGAAAAAAGATTACTGATGATTATGCGCCAATTGAACGACTAGCGCAACAAAGAGGAACAAAATACAATAAAGATATGCTTGTATCAACTTGTGTGATTTGTGGTCGTGCAGTAGATGATGTACACCATATCAAAGAACAAGCACGAGCTAATAAGGATGGTTTTATTGGCCACATGAACGCTAACCATAAATATAATCTAATACCATTGTGTAAAGAACATCACAAAATGGTTCATGATGGAAGTATTAACATCAATGGTTTTGTAGCAACTTCAAAAGGGTTAGAGTTGCATTATACTTCATTGGAAGAGCAAAAATAGGATAAGATATGCGATTTTTTTTCTTAATGGTAAGTGTTACTATCATCTGTTTTGCACAAGAAAAAGGTGAAAATACATTACCCATACCTCATACGGTACAAGAGCATAAAGATGCTGTTAAATTAAGTGAAAGAGAAAAGGCATATCAAGCCTATTTAGTAAAAATGGAAATAGAAAATCAAAAACTAGAAGATGATGGTTTTTGTTCGTGTAATAATGACTAGATAACAAGTAGTTAAAACTACTTATTATCTGTCTATTTATGCCTTAAGGACTTTAAATCCCTCTTCTAAATCAAGTGTTCCTTCATAGAAAGCTTTTCCTACAATAACTCCAGCAATGTTTCCATTGTCTTGACAGTTAGTGATATCATTGATATCTTTTACTCCACCACTAGCAATTGTATCAACACCAGATGCTAATGCAATTGATTCAGTGAATTCAACATTGACGCCACATAACATACCATCTTTACTAATATCAGTACAAATGATTGCTTGTACACCTGCGTTAGCAAACTCTTGTGCTAAATCAGTGGCTTTCATAGAAGATACTTCTGCCCAGCCTTCAACTGCAACCATACCGTTCATCGCATCAATTCCTACTGCAATAGGATACTTTGCTGCCATATCTTTTACGAACTGTGGGTCTTTTACTGCAATTGAACCAAGGATTAATCTATCAACACCAAGTTCAACATACATTTTGATAGTCTCTTCATCTCTAATACCACCACCAAGTTCAATTTTTAAGTTACAGTTTTCTCTGATTTTTTTGATTTGCTCTAAGTTTGCAGGCTCTCCTGCAAAAGCTCCATTTAAATCAACAATATGTAACCACTTTGAACCTAACTCTTCAAATCGTTTAGCAACCTGCCATGGTTCGTCACTATAAATTTTTGCACTATCCATAAGTCCCTTACTTAATCGTACTGCTTTTCCGTCTTTTAAATCAATCGCAGGTAAAATATCCATGCTTTACTTTCTCCTCAAGTTTTGTTTCATTCTATTTTTTTCATTTAATTCTATGGAACAGATTATTGCTTCATTAATGTAATTATGAATAATCTCTTCATTAAAATCATCATTATTAGTTATATATAAATGACGCATATACTTTGAAGCATAATCAAAAGTGAATTTATCTTCAAGTAGATACCCCTTGTTACATCCAAGGGTAATTTTTTCATCGTCGGTTTTCAAATAAAAAAGGGTTTGGCTCTCAAATTTAAATGAGAGATGCTTACTAAGATACTGTTTTTCTACATCATCAAACTTTAGAGCAATTTTCTCTATTTGTTTGACAATGGGTTTCATCCACTCTTGCATAAGTTCTCAATGGTTGCTTCAATACTTTGAAATTGGAACTTAAATCCAGCCTCTTCAAGACGCTTTGGTACAACACTTTGACCATCAGTTAATACCTTTGCCCCTTCACCAAACTGTAGTTTTAGAATAAACTCAGGTACGGTAAAAAAGGTAGGTCGATGTAGTGATTTACCTAATGCTTTTGTTAACCCCATATTTGTTGTTGGAATTGTAGCGCAAAGATTATAAGCATCATGTAAAGTGGTGTTCTCAATAGCATAATTAAATGCATTTTTTAAATCTTGCATATGAACAAAGGAGAATGCTTGTTTGCCACTACCTATTGGTCCACCAAGTCCAAATTTAAAAGGGGTAAGCATTTTGTCTAATGCTCCGCCATTTTGTCCTAAGACAATACCAAAACGATAAATAACAACCCGACAGCTTGCTTTTAAAGCCTCTTCTTCCCAATCTTGACACAGCGTTGAAAGAAAATCATCGCTAAATTCAGCATTGCTTTCGTCATAGGTTTTTTTATTATCATAAATGCCTACTGCAGAGGTGGAAATAAGAAGTTCAGGTTTAGATAATACACTATTGATTGCTTCAACAATTTTTTTGGTAGTTGTTATACGGCTGTCGTAAAGCTCTTTTTTATACTCGTCATTCCAACGATTAATGATATTTGCTCCTGCTAAATTAATAACAATATTGGCTTGATTGATTTTATTTTCTAGACGTTTTTGTTCACTTAAGTCGTTGCGAGAAATTTTGAGAATCTTATATCCAAGATCCTCAAAAAAAACAGAAAGATTTGTCCCTACAAAACCATTAGCTCCTGAAATTGCTATAGTTTTCATAATCTATCCTTTTATAGGTTTAGGCGCTAAATTGCCATAAAGTTTTTCAAAATCCTTAATCCATTATCATGTGATTTTTCTGGGTGTGGTTGAAAGCCGTAAATATTATCTTTATTAACGGCACTTGCAAATTTATACCCATATTCAGTATACCCTATAACATTTCTATCATGTGTTTGAGCATGATAGGAGTGCACAAAATATAAATATGGGTTTTCTAATCCATGAAAGAGTTCATTGCTTTTATTAATAATTGTGTTCCATCCCATATGTGGGATTTTTGAGTCTTCTTGCATCTTTGATTTGTCAAATCGTACAATCTCTCCATCAATCAGACCTAATCCTTTGTGATCTCCAAACTCTTCAGAGCTATTAAAAAGAAGTTGCATCCCAAGACAAATACCAATCATAGGTTTACCCGTAGCAGCAAACTCATGAATTGCATTATTCATACCTGTTTCATTTAAGTGCTTCATCGCATCACCAAATGCACCAACACCCGGTAAGATAATTCTGTCATAGTTTTTTAATTGTTCAGGGTCTTTTACAATATCTGCATGCGCATCTAAAAGATGACAGGCGTTGTAAACTGAAGCAAGATTTCCCATATTATAATCAATAATTCCAATCAACTTATTTGCCTTTTGTTTCTAAATATATCTGGATTATACATAAATTTATTAGTGTGTACGTTTAAGAAAGTTATTTATAGTTTTGCATCAGCCAAAGTTAAAGCAAAAAGCACTTCATTTCCATGTTTTTCACACACTTTTTTAGCTTCTAAAAGTGTGGTACCTGTTGTCACTAAATCATCTACTAAAATAATAGGCTGATTGTGTATACCATGAAGTTTAAATTTTCTAGGATTTTTTTGTCGAAACTCCAAATCCTTTCCTGCATATTTAACAATACGAGTAGGACGAAGTTTATTGTATGCTGGTTTGATAAATTCACAATGTAAATGTTTAGATAAAATTGCAGTATGTGAAAAATCATGGCGAGTATGGTCATCTATTCCTAAAGCTAAAACTTCTTGTGAATAGTTAAACTGTTTTGCAAATTGTGCAAAAGAGAGTTTTGCTAAGATATTAAGAACCCTATCCCCATGAAAATAGTATTTACTAGGAAGTAAGGTTTCGAGTTCTTCAAAACTATAAAAAGAGTAAACATTAAAATTCTCATCCAACTGTCGTTTAAATAAAGAGGGTGCCAAAAGATTTTTTTGGCAGATTTTACAAATAATTGAAAAAGACCAGTTTTCACATGTGATGCATTTCATAAATAATAGTTTATATTATTTATACTTATGTTTTGCAGAGTAAGAGGCTCTTTTATGACTATGACATAAAAGAGCTTGTATGATTAAAATTTATATGTCAGATAAACTCGTGTAGTGTCGGTATCTTTTGGCATCGTTTTTTCGATGTCAACATTTTCAAAGTTGACTTTAACGACTAAGTTTTTATTAACTGGATAAACAACCATTGCACCCATGGCATTAACATCTCCTAGTGGATGTGTTTTAGAAGCTGATTGTCCCACATAAGGAATAAATGTAGCTCCTGCAACAGGAATCACAACTCCTCCAACAAGAGTATCAGTATTGGCTCGAACTGGAACACCACCACCATGAACAGGAAGTGCCGTAAATGGAGTATCCGTTGTACCAGCTCCTGCTCCTAAATAAAGTGCTCCATTATCATCAGTACTTGTATTAAAGGCTAAAAGGTATCCCGTTTTTCCTAATCCTAAAGGTCCCATTGCTCGTAGTCCAAAAAGTTTTCCATCTTGTGCATTGGCTGCTTGGGTTTTATCTTTTGATTTTAAAAATTGCGCTGAAAGTGTGTGTCCTGCAAGTTGATAATCTGCTTGAAAATATAAAGCTTTTTTATCATTGCTTGAAGTTACACCATTTTCATTTAAATACTGTGCTTGCAGTGTCAAGTTTGTAATTGACGTGTTTTTTGCATAAATAGTATAGGCACCATCTTGGAATCGCTCAAAGTCACCTTCGTTACTTTTCCCATCCGTTTTTGCTTGGTATTTATTGATGTATCCTGCCACAAGTGTGGTATTTGGAATATCCATGTTGCTTAATAAATAAGCATTAAAAGAGTCTTTTAAAATTGACTCTGATGATTTTCCATCAATTGCAGTACTAACAAGTGGCGTATAGATATACTGACGACCTAGTTT
>CAZIES010000146.1:0-3382 GCA_964538295.1 uncultured Arcobacter sp.
CTACAAAAATAAACAGCCTTCGGGATGTTTTATCTCTTGAAAAAGAAGAGTCTATTTCATGTCCTATTCAAATTCTATTATCTTTGGTCCTATTCCTTCGCGTCGTTTTGGTATTTCTTTAGGTGTTGATTTATCACCTGCAAGTAAACAGTGTAATTTTGATTGTTTATATTGTGAACTGGAAAAGGCTAAAACTGTTGATAGTATGACCACATATCCAAGCGTACTTGAAGTAATAGGTGCTATTAAACAAAGTTTTGAAAAACACCCCAATATTGATGTCATAACAGTAACAGCCAATGGGGAACCAACCCTGTACCCAAAACTTGATGAACTTATCAATGAAATTGATAAAATCAAAGGTAAAGCAAAAACATTAATCCTTTCCAATGGAAGTACTATCTACCATGAAAAGACTTTTGAAACCTTATTGAAATTTGATACAGTAAAACTCTCCCTTGATTGTGTAAGCCCTAAGTGCTTTAAAAAGCTCGATAGGATTCATAAGGGTATAGATATCCAAAAAATGATTGACGCAATGATTAGCTTCTCCCAAAGCACGTCAAATCAGTTTGTATTAGAGGTACTGTTTGTCAAAGACTTAAATGATAAACAAGAAGAGATAAACTTACTCTTTGAGACAATTCAAAAAATCAACCCACACAGAATTGATATTGGAACCATTGATAGACCTCCAGCTTATAATGTGCAACCCGTAAGCTTTGAAACTTTAGAACAAGTTGCCAATACCTTTGAATGTCTAAATGTTAACATTGCATATAAGAAGCGTCCAAAACAGACCAATAGTTTCAATGAAGAAGAGATTTTAACCATGTTAAAAAGACGACCTTTAACCCAAGAAGATATTGAAAATCTCTTTGATAAAACAAGCCAAGAAATCCTTGAAAAGCTAGTAAAAAATAGTAAAATTTCCGTTGTTGATAGTGGTGGCGTAAATTTTTATAAATTTTGCTAAAATCTTAAAAAAAACCTTGACAAAGGATTCTATTTTTACTATAATTCCAACCCATTTAAAGGGAAGTACAGATTCCGGCATAGCTCAGTGGTAGAGTAGATGACTGTTAATCATTTGGTCCCTGGTTCGAATCCAGGTGCCGGAGCCATTCTAAACTTCTTTTTTAATGACAAAATTATTTCAAGTTCCGGTATAGCTCAGTGGTAGAGTAGATGACTGTTAATCATTTGGTCCTTGGTTCGAATCCAAGTACCGGAGCCATCCTTTTAAACCCCTATATATAAGCATTTCAGCAACATGATATCTAAAACAAACATTTTATTTGAGTTAAATTTTTAATTAACTTTTTATAGAAATGTACTTTCAAGTTTCGTTATTTATTATAGTTTCTGCTTTTGATTTTCGCAAAAATTTTTCATGATGAATCGTGGTGCCAATTTGGTGCCAATTTGTCACACAACTGAAGCCAGAAATTGACCTCTTTTCTTCTTATCTCGTTTGATATATCTTGAATATTTTGATAGAGTCATAGTTGAATCTGTATGACCTAATATATTACTTACCCAAAGAATATCTTCATTATTTGAGAGCATCAAAGTTGCAAATGAATGTCTTGTATGATAAATGGGTCTATATTCAAGTCCTATATTTTTTAAATCTCTTTTCCAGTAAGTTGTACGAATATAATATAAGTGCTAAGAGTCTATAGATATTTGACATATTCTTTTAAAGATACTAAAATTAGTACTAAATAAGATATTAATAAGGATATTAAAATGAATACTATTTTAGCTAATTATTCAGCAAGTATTAGTGAACTTAAAAAAAGTCCATCTTCTATTATCGAAGAAGCGGGTAGTGAAGCGGTTGCTATTTTGAATCACAATAAAGCAAGTGCATATTTAGTACCAGCTCAAACCTATGAAAAGCTTATGGAAATAGTAGATGATTATATGCTTGCAAAAGAGGTAGAAAAACGATTAAATGACAATGATGTCGTATCGGTAAATATTGATGATTTATGATTTAAAGTTTCATTCAAAAGCTTTAAAAGAGTGGACTAAGCTAGATTCTAATATCAAAGAGCAGTTTAAGAAGAAGCTTAAGGAACGTCTTTCAAATCCAAAAGTAATTAAAGATAAGTTAAGTGGCTTTGATAATGTTTATAAAATAAAACTTCGAAGTTCTGGATTCCGTTTGGCTTATGAAGTAAAAGATGATGAAATCGTTGTTATTGTTTTAGCTATTGGAAAACGAGAGAATAACAAAATTTATGAAGTTTTAAAAGGTCGATTTTAAAACTTGGCTTCTATTTTATTTTTATTTTTTCCTTCTTTAAATTTATATCGTTATAATATGCCAAAAAGAAAGGGTGATTTTGGAAACTTCCTCTATTAAGGGTTATTTTTTTTATTTTGCTACTTCTATAGTGATTATTGCAGGACTTAAAGCAGCGAGTGAAATTGTTATTATACTTTTTTTAGCGATATTTATCGCTTCTATTATTTCTACACTTATTAATTTTCTTGAAAGAAAGCATATTCCAAAGGTTATTTCCTATTTATTTGTGAGTGGGGCATTTATTTTAATTTCACTGCTTTTATCTTATATTGTAAGTATATCCTTAAAGGATTTTGTATCGAACTTACCTGAGTATCAAGACCAGTTACAAACAGTCGTTGTTAGTGGGGCTAGTTTTATTGAAAGTTACGGTTATGAGGTTGATAGAGGTACGATTTTAGAGGCTTTGAATTTAAACTCTTTTTTTGGAATAACGACTAATCTACTTGGAAGTATTGGAACATTTCTTTCTAAATTTTTACTTCTTATTATTGGTATTGCGTTTATTTTAGCAGAGTCTAAATCTTTTGAACGAAAACTAAAAATCATTTTTGCAAAAGATCATAAGGCATTAGAACACTTTAATCTTTTTTCCTCAAATATTCAAAAATACTTTTCTGTAAAAACGGCAACAAGTTTTTTTACAGGATTTTTTGTGGCAATTATGCTTATCTTATTTGATATAGATTATCCTATTTTATGGGGTGTTATTGCAATGCTTTTTAATTTTGTTCCTGTTGTTGGTTCAATCATTGCATCTATCCCTGCGATACTTTTATCACTGGTGAGTGCAGATTTAAATACAACGATTATTTTGATTATTTTGTACTTTATAATTAATATCTCTATTAGTAATATTATTGAACCTAAGTTTATGGGTAAAGAGCTGGGGCTTTCACCTTTAGTTATCTTTTTCTCACTCATTTTTTGGGGTTGGGTTTTAGGAATTGTTGGTATGTTCTTAGCTGTACCTATTACCATGACACTCAAAATTGCCTTTAACTCCACCAAAGAGACAAGATGGTTAGCTATTTTTATGTCAAATATAAGCAGTAAAAAAGAGGT
>CAZIES010000146.1:3482-5093 GCA_964538295.1 uncultured Arcobacter sp.
ACTCAAAAAGAAGAGCTAGTGATTGATTTGGCTCATCTTGATTGTTTTACTTTTATTGATTATGTAGAAGCTATGAAACGCTCAACTAGTTTTGAGGAGTTTAAAACCAATCTTATTGGAGTGCGTTATCAGTCGGGCAATATTGAGTACACTTCTCGTAACCATTTTTTTAGTGACTGGACTATCTATAATGGTTTTGAAAACATTACCTCCTCACTATCTTCAAAAGCAAAACAAGTGATAAAAACACTTAATCTCTCACAAAAAAATTCACTTTTTCTTAAAGGAATTAAACCCAAAAAAGTTAAGATAGATTATATTGACTCAAAAGACCTCAATAAAGATTTAATTAGCAAACTTCAAACGGGTGATTATATTGGTATTTATACCCATATAAAAGGTCTTGATGTTACGCATACGGGTATTGTTATTAAAAAAGAGGGTAAAACATACTTTAGGCATGCTTCAAGTAAAAAAGAGTTTTCAAAGGTTGTTGATGAACCTTTTGAAGTCTACATCAAAAAGACCCCTGGGTTTATTGTTTTACGTAATAAAATTTAATTTAAAGGCTATGGATGACGCAACTTTTTTTAACGGATCTTGATCATACTTTTTTGCGGGATGATTTAACAATTAGTAGTGAGAGTAAAACGGTCTGGAACAGTATGGCACAAAAGAATATCATGGGTATTGCAACAGCACGTACTTATAAAAAAAGTGAGCAGTTCTTACGGGGACTTCATATTAATGCTCCAATGATTTTACTGGATGGCTCATTTATTGTAAGTGCCCAAAAAAAGATTTTGGATATGAAAGTTTTATCCCAAGAAATAGGAAACGAAATCATCAATTGTGGAAGTAAACTAGGTATTTATCCCTTTGTTTTAGCCCTAAAAGATGAAAAGCTTAATGAAGCATTTTTATATCCATCTAAAACAAATAGTCAACAAAAAGAGCTTTTGACGCGATATAAGGGTGATGATAACCTTCAAGAGTGCTCTAATATTAAAGCGATGGATAACAATTTTAAACTGGTCTATTTTGGACAAAAAGAACAACTTGAATTGTTACAAGAAAATTTAAAAGCCATTTTTAAAGATGAAATCAAATATATCTTAGCCCCTGAAGCATACTTAGGATGCTATTTTTTAACGCTTTTGCACAAAGACGCTGATAAAGCCCATGGCTTACAAAAAGTACATGAGATAATGCAAGTTGATTATACAAACTTTACTGTTTTTGGTGATAACCTTAATGATATTGGTATGTTTAATTTAGCGCAAACTTCTATTGCTGTTGCAAATGCCCATGAGGATGTTAAAAAAATAGCCACGGTTGTATCAAAGTTTAATAATAATCAAGATGCCGTAGCTAAATATTTACAAAGCATTAACTGATGCTAAACGCTGTGGTGTTCCTATATCACTCCAAACTCCACTATGAAGTTTGAAACTAATCTTTTCTTGTGCAATTTGCTCTTTTAAGATAGGTGCTAAGGGACGTTTGCCTACAGGTAAGTGTTGAAAAATTTGTTTACTATAATACCCAATGCCAGAAAAGGTATAATATGAATCAAGGTAGTGAAAATCGCCCTTTGGATTGTGTTTGGGG
>CAZIES010000147.1:0-5055 GCA_964538295.1 uncultured Arcobacter sp.
TGATTTTTGATGAAATAAAACAAAATTATAAAGTATTTAAAGAAAAAAAGGGTGATAACTTATTAATTAAGATAGGAATTGTTGGAGTATTAGTTGGTTGGTTTTTTTCTCTCTCTTTTCTGAATCATTTATTTGCATGGTTTCTTTTACTTGGGTTTGGGATGAAACTTTATGATTTTGCAGAAAAAGAACAGCAAAGATTTGAACCAAATAGTGAAGATAAAAAAACACTCATTGATGAAATAGCTGACAAATATAAAGAGTTCAAGAAAAAAGAGGGTGATAATCTATTAATTAAAATAGGTATTGGCGGTGTATTAATTGGTTTAATCTTCTCAATTTCAATTATCAATCATATCTTTGCATGGTTTATTCTCATTGGTGTGGCAATGAAACTATTTGATTATAACTTTCAGTCTTCAAAAACAGATACGGTTAAAGAATAGAGGAAACTCTCCTTTATTCTTTTAACGCTCTTTACAATTAACAAAGACTTCAAGCTAATAGATCATGTGTTAAATCCTCACTTTTATATTCTAAAAAATAAATCAAAAAGAATATGATAAAAAATTTAGATTAATCTAATATCTTTCATTGTAATATTGTCAAAATAAAATACGGAAACAATATGTTTAACATAGATAAATATAAAAAACAATTTATAGAATATTATAATTTAGCAAAAGCAAAAAAAATTGATAATTTATTACTAAAAGTAGGTATGGGTGGTGTTATTATTGGTTTGGTATTTTCTGTACCAATTATTAACTATATCTTTGCGTGGTTTATACTCTTTGGTGTATGTATAAAACTCTATGACTTTACAGAGAAGATAGAGAGAGAAATTATTCCTTATGATTTTAATAGTTTGCTACCTCCTCCCCCAAAAAAATAGGAATTTAAATGTTTAATAAAATATATAAAGAGATAGATGATTTTACAGCTAATATTAAAGAAGTTAAAGGTTGTGATGAAATGTTAGCGTACATGAGTAGTAGTCCTGTTGCTAATGTAAAGCTACTTATGTTTGCTTCTCAAAAGTTTTCAGTATATATTAGAATTATGTTGTTTTTTTTGATATCTTCAACGGGTCTATTTGCAATGTCAAGTATGAGTTCAGCAGGAATAAACCCTATTTTATTAGCTATTGTTTTAGTTTTATTTGTTTTTATGTTGATATTTATTGTAGGATGTAAGAAATATCTTATTATGAGTATTAATAATACAAAGAAGGCTAGACAAAGTATTAAAGAGTAATATTTTCTCTTAAATTTCTTCTTTTTAATATCTTTATATTATGTGTTATTAACAACTTTTTTTATACAATCACAAAAACAAAATTAATAAGGTAATTGAGTATGAATTTAATGGTATTTGGAGCTCCAGGAGCTGGTAAAGGTACACAAGCTAAGTTTTTAATTGAAAAATATGATATCCCACAAATCTCTACAGGCGATATTTTAAGAGCAGCAATTGCTGATAAAACTGATATGGGAATGGAAGCAAAGAACTATATGGATGCTGGGCAATTAGTTCCTGATTCAACTATTATTGGTATTATCAAAGATAGATTAGCCCAAGATGACTGTAAAAAAGGATTTATTCTTGATGGTTTCCCAAGAACGCTTGCACAAGCAGAAGCGTTAAAAGAGTTAATGGCTAATATGGGAATTTCTCTTGATAAAGTAATCTCATTAAATGTTCCAGATGAATTGATTGTTGGACGAATTACAGGACGAAGAGTATGCCCTGACTGTGGAGCATCATTTCATGTAGATTTTAACCCATCTAAAGAAGAGGCTAAATGTGACTACTGTGGTGGTGAGTTAATTATTCGAAAAGATGATAATGCTGAGACTGTAAAAAGTAGACTAGGAGCCTATCATGAGCAAACTGCTCCTCTTATTGAGTTTTATACTGACATGGGTGTTATGGTAGAGCTTGATGGTACAAAAGATGTATCAGAAGTAACTGCTGATATGTTTGCCTCTATTGAAGGGTAATGTCTCTTTTCTAAACTATTAGGAGTTGAATCTTCAACTCCTAAATCTACTTAAATATTTATATTAAAAACTTAACCTACAATTTATTTATATTTTCATACACTTTTAAATAACTTGACTGTTTAGTCAAAAAGGGGAAGTGTTATGAAAAAAGTTGAAACAATCGTTGATGATAAAAATTATACAGCAATCAATCTTGGCAATTTAGATGAACTTATGGAGTATTCACTTATTCATAAAGTTAACAAACAAAAAATAGAAGGTAAAGTCTATTTAAAAGAGCCAACCAATGCAACGGGTACGGAAATCTCTTTTAACTCTCTTGCTGCAAAACAAGAGCAACCCTATTTTCATATTCATAATAAAAATGAAGAGACTTATATTATTTTAAAAGGGTATGGTTTTTTTCAAGTAGATGGTAACTGTTTTAAAATCAGAGAGGGTAGTGTAATTCGTGTCGCACCTGATGGGATACGTGGTATAAAAAATGATTCAGATGAAACGATGACTTACATGGTAGTACAATCGAAAGAAAACTCTATGCAAGAGTACTCAACGGATGATGGTAAACGTGTAGAGTTTAATCCAAAGTGGTAGAATCTATAGAGAGTTATTCATATGAGTTAGTTCAAAGATTGTTTTTTTCTCAAGCTGCTGAACTTTTTGAATAACCTCTTTTTGGGTTTCAAAACTTAACTTTTTACAGATTTCTTCTATAAGTGCATATTTAGAAACGCTGTTATCTGTTTTGATTTTAGTTTTTTCTTGCTCTTTTTGTATTTCATTTCTTTGAGTGATTACCGTTTTTAGATATAAATCAGTGGCTTTATTATCTAATTGATTATCAATTAAAAATATATCTACACTTTTTAAAATTGATTCTACTTTTTCTTTTAGGGTGTTAAAGCCATATTCATTTTTATCTTTGATAAGTTCGTCTATTTTTTTGTCGATTATTGCAATTGCATCAGTGGTCATCATTTTCCTTTAACGCATCTTTTTAGAATTGAATTTTAACATAAAATAGAATAAATAATATCTAAAGGAAAAAAGTTCTACAATGCGAAAAAGCGTAAGGATTCTAATGTCATTTTCAAGTTTTGAATTTAGCAAAGTAATATCAAAGTCTTTAGAAGAAAATAGCTACACTCAAGCAACACCTATACAAAAAGAAGTGATTCCTTTGGTTTTAAAGGGCAATGATATTATGGCAAAAGCACAAACAGGAAGTGGAAAAACCGCAAGTTTTGTCCTGCCTATTATTCAAAAACTTCTTTTATCAACACCTAATAAAAAGCCTAAACCGCGGGTTTTAGTTTTAACTCCAACCCGAGAGTTAACCCAACAAGTTGCAAATACGTTTGAACTGTTTTCAAAACATTTTTCTCAAAGATTAAAAGTAGTGAGTGTTGTTGGAGGACAAAGTATAGGTGAGCAACTACTTGATATTCAAAAAGGGTGTGATGTAATCGTTGCAACTACAGGAAGGTTGATTGATATTATTAATAAAAAGCAACTTCATCTTAACTTCTTAGAGTATCTTGTTTTGGATGAAGCGGATAAAATGCTTGATTTAGGTTTTGCTGATGAACTTGATATTATTTTAGAACTCTTACCTCAAAAAAGACAAAATTTACTTTTTTCAGCAACTTATCCAAAAAAGATGTTAGAAATTGCTAAAGTAATTTCCTCTTCATTTGTAAATGTAGAAATAGAACAGACCCAAGAGAATCTCAATAATATTATACAACGTATTATTGAAGTTAACAAAGAGAATCGAAGTGCCTTATTGCAAAAACTCATACGAGATAATAATTTTGAAAAAGTTCTTGTTTTTATGGCAACTAAAAGAGCAACGGATAACCTTGCTAGAAAGTTTAGAAAATATGGTTTTAAAGCAGACTCTTTTCATGGGGATTTAATCCAAGAAGATAGAAACTATACCTTAGATGAGTTTAAACGCAACGACTTACAAGTACTTTTTTCAACTGATATTGCGGCACGTGGATTACATGTAGATGATATAAGCTGTGTGGTTAACTATGATTTACCACGAAGTGCCTTTGATTATACCCACAGAATTGGTAGAACAGCACGTGCTGGTAAAAGTGGAGTGGCAATAACATTTATAGATTATGAAAATCAGGCTCATTTTAAGTTGATTGAAAAACGATGTGAGTTAGATATCAAAAAAGAACAAATTGAAGGTTTTGAACTCAAAGGTGAACCCATTAAAAAAGTTAAAGGTTCTGCACCTGTTAAGGGTAGACGAAAAAGTAAAAAAGACAAACTTCGAGAACAAAATGCAAACAAATCCTAAAAGATAAACTGCTATGATAACTGGTATAGTTTTGTATAGGAGTCAAAGTGCGAAATATTTTTATAATTGGATTGGTTGTTGTAGCCATTGGGTATATGTTTGTGATTATGAAAGATAAATATAGCGAGATTAAAGAGACAAATAAAAAAATAGAGCAACAAAAGAGTCATTAAATATATCCTCTTTTGTTGTTTGTAAAGTTTAAATCAAATTAATTATTAGCACTAAAATCAAAGTGTTCAATATGATGGTTTACATGTTCTTCTAACGCTGCTTTATACTTTTGCATAAAATAGTTCATAATCTCTTCTTTTTCCCTTGCCATCTCATCCGCTGATTCAAATGAACATGCTGCAATCCATGCATTGAATCGTGCTGTTCCATACATCATAGAGGCACTAACGTCTCCTTGGCTTACTTCATTACTTAGTTGTTCATTTGCAAGTGCAATATGTGCATCTGCTCGTTTTAAAAACTTGTTATCTATTCCAGGCATTACTGTTCCTTCATTTTTTGTTGAATTATAGTCAAAAAAGACTTCCAAATATATTTTAGTCGGTAATATTAAATTATTAATAATCATTATCAAATTACAATTGATTTTAAGTTTATCTTTTGTAAGATTTTATTAATTGATATTAGTTATCAAAAAAGGGAGAGTATGAAATTAAATTATTTAAAAAATAAAAAGAGTTATGAAGTATTTTTTGAAGCAACTTCTTGGAGTATTAC
>CAZIES010000148.1:0-5048 GCA_964538295.1 uncultured Arcobacter sp.
ACAATTTGTTCTTGAAGAATTTTTGTTTTAATTTTAATCAAGCCTGCTTCAATAAGTTTTAAATGGCGACCCTCTTTTTCAATAACCGCATAACCACAATTAATTGTTCCAGGATCAATCCCTAAAATTTTCATAAATAACTATTCCTACTCATAATATTTTCACATCTTTCACGTAAATTCACATGATACTTTTCACATGCATAAACTCCTATATAATGGTACATTTTAAATAAATAAAAACTTAAATTAAAAAACTTTTCACACAAATTCAAACTTTATTCACGTCTTAATAAGCAAATTAAATCAAAATTTAGATACAATATCTACGATTTATATAACCATCATAAAAGAGTTAACAACATCTATGACAAATAAAGAAATTTTATCTATTTTAAAAACTGAAACCACATCAGGTGATTATGAACGATTTTTAAAACAACTTACCTATAAAAAAGTATCTTCTGATGAAAACCTAGCTGTATTTGAAGTACCCAATAAATACATAGCAAACTGGATTAAAAGTAAATTTACCACACACATTCAACACTGTTTTGAAACTTTAGATGGCACAAAACCTGCTATTGAAATCAAAGTGGCAGGAGAGAGACGAACTAAAAAAGAGATTATTCAAGAAAAAATCAAAAGCAAAGAGGTTGATAGTACAATTCTTAACCCTTCATACACTTTTGATTCGTTTGTTTTAGGACCTTCAAATCAAATGGCATACAACGCTTCATTAGCCGTTTCAAAAAAACCAGGAACTCAATACAATCCTTTGTTTATTTACGGGGGAACAGGTTTAGGAAAAACACACTTACTTCAAGCCATTGGTAATGATGCCATTGAACATGGTAAAACCGTTATTTACGTCACCATTGAACAGTTTATGAATGACTTTACCTTCTCTATTAAAAACAAAAACATGGAACACTTTAGAAGTAAATACCGACAATGTGATGTTTTATTGATTGATGATATTCAGTTCTTAAGTGGAAAAGAACAGACTCAAGAGGAGTTCTTCCATACGTTTAATGAACTGCACAATGCAAAAAAACAGATCGTTATGACTTCAGATAGACTACCATCTCAAATTGCAGGTCTAGTTGATAGGCTTCGTTCTCGATTTGAGTGGGGATTAACAGCTGATATTCAAATTCCAGGATTAGAGACAAAAATTGCTATTATTGAGAAAAAATCAGACCTCAATGGAATTAAACTAACCCGTGATATAATAAACTTTATTGCAACCAATTTAGATAGTTCTATTAGAGAAATCGAAGGTGTTCTTATTCGAATTAACGCCAGTGCCTCACTGCTTAATCAAGAGATTAACCTAGAGATGGCACAAAGTCTACTCAAAGAGCAAATCAAAGAGAAAAAAGAGAATATCAAATTACCTGATATTATCTCTATTGTTGCTAATGAGTTAAACATTAAACCAAGTGATATTAAATCAAAAAAACGTACAGCCACTGTTGCTAATGCACGGCGTGTTGTAATCTATCTAGCAAGGGAACTAACACATAACTCAATGCCAGATATCGCTAAGTTTTTAGGGATGAAAGATCACTCATCAATTTCGCATAATATCAAAAAAGCCAATGAGCTGATTGAAAAAGATGAAAACTTTAAACTCATCATTGAAAATTTAAAGAATAAAATCATAAATAAGGAGTGGTAAACAGCAGTCGTTAAAAAAAGTTTTAACAATTTATGTGAATAGGTGTGAATAATAAAAAAGTTTTATTCACTGCTTTAAAAGCCTAAAAATAGAGTCTGAAATGCTATTTTCATCTATTCACATAGACTACTACTACCACTAAATAAAAGAAATATAAAGGGGATGAAAATGAGATTAGTCATAACAAAAAGTATTCTTGAAAATATAATCTCTTCAATGCAACCATTTTTAGAAAAAAAAGATGCAAGTTCAATTACTTCACATATCTATTTAGAAATTTCTAATGCAGAATTAATTTCTAAAGCTACAGACTATGAAGTTGGGTTACAATTTAAAACAGATAATATCAGTGATAGTATAGAAGGAAAAGCTACTGTTAATGGTACAAATCTATTAGGTATTATTAAACGATTAAAAGATACAGATATTATTTTAGAAACCAATGATAATAACTTAATCATTAAACAAAATAAATCATCATTTAAATTACCTATGTATGATGCAAATGAATACCCTTCATTTCCAACACTTACTAATTTAAATATCTTAGAACTTTCAACAATGAATTTAATCAATGCTATTAGAAAAATTACACCTGCTATTGATAATAACAATCCAAAGTTTGAATTAAATGGTGCACTTATTGATATTAAAAATTCTAAAATAAATTTTGTTGCAACAGATACAAGAAGATTAGCAATTTCATATTTACAAAATATTACCAATGAAGAATCTCAATTTATTATTCCTAAAAAAGCTATTATTGAAATTCAAAAACTTTTTATTGATGATGCTTCTATTTCATATGATGATACAAACTTAGTTATTTCAAATGAAAATATGCAATTCTTTACAAAACTAATCAATGGTAAATTCCCTGATTATGAAAGAATTATTCCAACTTCATTAAAACATAACTTCACTGTTTCAAAATCAGTATTAATTGATTCTATCAAATTAGTAACATCACTGTTCTCTAATATTAAAATTACATTTAAACCAAATACTATTGTTTTTGAATCATTAGATGAAGATAGTGAAGCAAAAACACAAATTGATTTAGATTTAAATATCAATGATGAATTCTATTTAGCCGTAAATGCTAAATACCTCTTAGACTTTTTAAGTTTAACAAATAATGAAAATGTAACAATTGGATTTAACGAATCAAATTTACCATTCTATTTAGAAGATGATAAATTTTATACGATCGTAATGCCAATTGTTTTAGATAAATAAGAAGGATACCAAAAATGAGTCAACCAGAATATGGCGCGAGTAATATTAAAGTTTTAAAAGGTCTTGAAGCTGTAAGAAAAAGACCAGGTATGTATATTGGTGATACAAACATCAATGGTTTACACCATATGGTATACGAAGTAGTTGATAACTCTATTGATGAAGCAATGGCAGGATTTTGTCGAAATATTAAAGTAACTATGACAAAAGACCATTGGATTCGTGTTGAAGATGATGGTCGAGGTATTCCAGTAGCAGAACACCCAACAGAAAAAATTTCAGCAGCAACGGTTGTACTTACAGTACTTCATGCTGGTGGTAAATTTGATAAAGATACCTATAAAGTTTCTGGTGGACTTCATGGGGTTGGTGTATCCGTTGTAAATGCATTATCTAAAGATCTTAAAATGACAATTTACCGAGAAGGTAAAAAGCACTATCAAGAGTTCTCTTGTGGTATTCCTAAAGGTCCTTTAGAAATTATTGGTGATAGTCCACGAAAAACGGGTACAACCATTGAATTCTTAGCGGATGATTCTATTTTTGAAGTAGATGCTTATGAGTTTGAAACCCTTTCAAAACGATTTAAGCAAGTTGCTTATTTAAATCCATTTATCTCTATTACCTTAAAAGATGAAATTCATAATGTAGAAGAAGTATATCACTTTGAAGGTGGTATCAAACAGTTTGTTGAAGATATGAATAAAGAGACAGCTGTTTCTGATGCCGTTGCATTTAAAGATAGAGTTGATGATGTAGAGGTTGATATTGCAGTAATGTATAACTCAACATTTACAGAAAAGACACTCTCTTTTGTAAATAATATTCGAACTATTGATGGAGGAACTCACGAAGCTGGTTTTAAAGCAGGATTGACACGAAGTATTGTTAAATATGTAAACAATAATGCAGCTGCACGAGAAAAAGATACAAAAATTACCGGTGATGATGTAAGAGAAGGTTTAATTGCAGTTGTTTCAGTTAAAGTTCCAGAGCCACAATTTGAAGGGCAAACAAAAGGTAAGCTTGGAAGCTCTTATGTAAAACCTATTTGTCAAAAATTAACAAGTGAATGTTTAGATAAATATTTTGAAGAGAACCCACAACAAGCAAAAGCCATCATGGAAAAAGCTTTAATGGCTGCACGAGGTAGAGAAGCAGCTAAAAAAGCACGAGATTTAACCCGTAAAAAAGATGCTATGACCGTAGGAACACTTCCTGGTAAATTTGCAGAGTGTCAAAGTAAAGACCCAGCTGTTAGAGAACTTTACCTGGTGGAGGGAGATTCTGCAGGTGGTTCAGCAAAACAAGGTCGAGATAGAGTATACCAAGCAATTTTACCACTTAAAGGTAAGATTCTAAACGTTGAAAAATCACGGCTTGATAAAATTTTAAAATCAGATGAAATTAGAAACATGATTACAGCTATGGGTTGTGGTATTGGTGAAGATTTCAACGAAGAAAAAATTAGATACCACAAAGTTATTATTATGACCGATGCGGATGTTGATGGTTCACACATTCAAACACTACTTTTAACATTTTTCTTTAGATTTTTACGACCAGTAGTAGATAATGGATATTTATACATCGCTCAGCCTCCACTATACCGATACAAAAAAGGTAAAAATGAAACCTATTTAAAAGATGATACAGCACTATCGAATTTCTTAATTGAAAATGGTATGGAATCATTTGAATTTGAAGGTTTAGGATATAACGATTTAGTTGATCTATTTAAAATGGTATCACGATATCGAGGAATGCTTTCTCAATTAGAAAAACGATACTCTTTAGTAGAAGTTTTAAAACACTTAATCGAAGCTCCAGAACTTGTTTCTTTAGAGCAAGATAAACTTTATGAAGAAGTTAAATCATTCTTAGAAAATAAGGGTTATAACATCCTTTCTAAAACAATTACTGAAGAAAAAATTCAACTTTTTGTTCAAACAAATGAAGGTTTAGAAGAATTAATCATTGATGATGAACTATTTGCATCACCATACTTTAGTGAAGCAACTTACATTTACTCTAAATTAGTAGAAAGAGATATCTCTATGTTTGATGGAAGAGATTTAGTTGAAATTTTAGAAGAGATTGAAGGACTTGCTAAAAAAGGTGCATAC
>CAZIES010000149.1:0-5044 GCA_964538295.1 uncultured Arcobacter sp.
AGCAGCTGATTTGTAATCAGCAGGTCGGGGGTTCGAGTCCCTTCATCAGCTCCATAATTTTTATATTGTCAAGTGTTAATCTTAAATGAGCAGCGCTAGACCAGATTAATAATTTTCAACCGGGGAGGTTGGAGAGTGGTCAAATCCAAGGGATTGTAAATCCCTCGCCTCTGGCTTCGAAGGTTCGAGTCCTTCTCTCCCCACCATTTTAAATGAGCGCGGGAATAGCTCAGTTGGCTAGAGCCTCTGCCTTCCAAGCAGATTGTCGCGAGTTCGAGTCTCGTTTCCCGCTCCATTTTATTTATATTTATTGAAACTGGGAGCTGAGTTATAACGCAAAATACTGTAAATAACTCTATAGAATTATATATTTTTCTCCCATTTAATATTTTTTTTAGCAAATTTTAAGTATAATTTGCGTCCACAAATTAATTTTGCTTTATTTTAAGCTAGTTTTTTTGTATATTTTAAACAAACAATCCCCCTCTGAATAGAGAAGCCATCGGGCTTATCTACTCAGAGGGCAATATAATTAAAATCTTTTAAGGGGAATTTTATGGCAAAAGAAAAATTCGAGCGAAGTAAACCGCACGTAAATATTGGTACAATTGGTCACGTTGACCACGGTAAAACGACTTTAACAGCTGCTATCACTATGTGTTTAGGGCTTAAAAATGGTCAAGCTACTATGGATTACGATCAAATTGATAACGCTCCAGAAGAAAGAGAAAGAGGAATTACTATTGCTACTTCTCACGTTGAGTATGAAACTGAAACTAGACACTACGCTCACGTAGATTGTCCAGGTCACGCCGATTACGTTAAAAACATGATTACTGGTGCTGCACAAATGGACGGTGCTATTTTAGTTATTGCTTCAACTGATGGACCTATGGCTCAAACTAGAGAGCATATCTTATTATCTAAGCAAGTAGGTGTACCATACATCGTTGTATTCTTAAACAAAGAAGATCAATTAGATGACGAAGATAAAGAAGAGATGTTAGAATTAGTTGAAATGGAAGTAAGAGAATTACTTTCTGAGTACGATTTCCCAGGTGATGACACTCCAATCGTTGCTGGTTCTGCATTCCAAGCATTAGAAGAAGCTAAAGCTGGTTCTGCTGGTGAGTGGTCTGAAAAAATTTATCAATTAATGGCTGAAGTTGATGCTTATATCCCAACTCCAGAAAGATCAACTGATAAAGATTACTTAATGCCTGTTGAAGATGTATTCTCAATCTCAGGAAGAGGTACAGTTGTTACTGGTGCTATTTCACAAGGTACAGTTAGATTAGGTGACGAGATTGAAATCGTTGGTTTAAAAGATACTGTTAAAACTACTGTAACTGGTATTGAAATGTTCCGAAAAGAGATGGACTACGCAGAAGCTGGTGATAACGCTGGTATCCTTTTAAGAGGTATCAAAAAAGAAGACGTTCAAAGAGGACAAGTTCTTGTTAAGCCAGGATCAATTACTCCACATACTCAATTCAGATGTGAAGTATATATCCTTTCTAAAGAGGAAGGTGGACGACATACTCCATTCTTCTCTGGATACAGACCACAATTCTACGTTAGAACAACTGACGTAACTGGTTCTTGTACTTTACCAGAAGGTGTTGAAATGGTTATGCCAGGTGACAACGTAGAGATGACAGTAGAACTAGTTGCTCCTATCGCACTTGAAAAGGGAACTCAGTTCGCTATTCGAGAAGGTGGAAGAACTGTAGGTGCTGGAGTTGTTGCTGAAATTCTTGTATAAGGATAACTTATGGGTAACGGAGTAAGCATTAAAATTGGACTAAAATGTGAGGAGTGTGGTGATATTAACTACACGACTTACAAAAACCCAAAAACTCACACTGAGAAAATGGCGATTAAAAAATATAGTCCAAGATTAAAAAAACATACAATTCATAAAGAAGTTAAGTTAAAGTCGTAAGACTTTGGCTTAGCCCCTTTATTATAAATGCAGGTAACTGCAAACTCAACTAGGTCAGTAGCTCCAATGGTAGAGCGCCGGATTCCAAATCCGATGGTTGGGGGTTCGAGTCCCTCCTGGCCTGCCACTAAATTTTTTTAAAAGTAGTTACGACTCTTTTTAAAAGAATTTTTAAGCTTAAATCTGGAGTCGATTGTGAATAAATTAAATACATATTATAAAAACGCTAAAGAAGAACTACATAAAGTTATATTTCCTATTAAAGAGCAAGTAAGATCTGCTTATCTATCAGTATTTATTGTAGTTACTGTAATCTCATTATTCTTAGCACTCATTGACGCAATCATGTCTGTAAGCTTATCTGCAGTTATCAACTAAGGAATTAATTAATGGCACATCAATGGTATGCAATCCAAACACACTCAGGTAGTGAATTAACAGTTAAACGAGCACTAGAGCGACTTGCTGATGAAATGGGTGATGATAGAATCGCTGAAGTTTTAGTTCCCACTGAAGATTTAATTGAAGTAAAAAAAGGAAATAAATCAATTGTAGAGCGACCGTTATACCCTGCGTATGCGTTTGCAAAAATTGATTTAGATACTGCTTTATGGCACCGAATCCAATCTATGCCTAAAGTGGGACGATTTATTGGTGAATCAAAAAAACCAACACCTCTATCTAAAAAAGATATTGACTCTATTTTAGATAAAGCACAAAATAGAGCTGCTGCGAAACCAAAAGTATCATTTGACGAAGGTGAAATGGTACGAATCAATGAAGGTCCATTTGCAAACTTTAACGGTATTGTTGAAGATTTTGATATGGCTTCAGGACAATTAAAACTAAATGTTTCAATTTTTGGACGAAATACTCCAGTTGAAATCTCATACACTCAAGTAGAAAGAGTGGTATAATTACTATCATAGCTTCGGCTATGATTTTAGCCATTAGGCAAAAAAACTTGCTTCTTCTTATAGTTTTCTTGCCTAATGTCTAAATCATTAACAACAAAAAATATAAAGGAAATACGATGGCAAAAAAAGTAGAAGGTATTTTAAAACTTCAAATTCCTGCTGGTGCTGCAAACCCATCACCACCTGTTGGTCCTGCTCTTGGTCAAAGAGGGATTAATATTATGGAATTCTGTAAAGCGTTCAACGAAAAAACAAAAGATAAGGGTGGATTTAACATTCCTGTAGAAATTTCTGTTTATTCTGATAAAAGTTTTACATTTGTATTAAAACAACCACCAATGACTGATTTAATTAAAAAAATCTCTGGTGTTAAAAAAGGTTCTGACAACCCACTTAAAAATAAAGTTGGAAAGTTAACTAAGGATCAGATTTTAGAAATCGTTGATATGAAAATCGCAGATTTAAATACTGATGATAAAGAGCAAGCTGCAAAAATTGTTGCAGGATCTGCTAGATCAATGGGAATTGAAACAGAATTATAAGATTCTGTAAATATCTAGCCTGACCACTGGGCTTAAAAAAGCGGTAGCAAAAAAAAATAAAATTGCGGAGAATAAAATGGCAAAAGTTTCAAAAAGATATAAAGCGTTATTAGAAAAAATTGATTCAGAAAAAAAATACTCTTTAGCAGAAGCTGTTAGTACTGTTAAAGGTTTAGCATCAGCTAAATTTGACGAGTCTGTTGAAGTAGCATTAAACTTAAATGTAGACCCTAGACATGCTGATCAAATGATTAGAGGTGCAGTAGTTCTTCCTCACGGTACTGGTAAAACTGTTAGAGTTGCAGTTTTTGCTAAGGGTGCTAAAGTTGATGAAGCAAAAGCAGCAGGTGCTGATATTGTTGGAAATGATGATTTAGTAGAAGAAGTACAAGCTGGAAACATTAACTTTGATGTTTTAATTGCAACTCCAGATTGTATGGGATTAGTTGGTAAATTAGGACGAATCTTAGGACCAAAAGGTTTAATGCCTAACCCAAAACTTGGAACAGTAACTATGGACGTAACTAAAGCAGTTAATGATGCTAAAGGTGGTCAGGTTGCATATAGAGTAGATAAAAAAGGTAACATGCAAGCAGCAGTTGGTAAAGTTTCTTTCTCTGAAGAGCAAATCAAAGAGAACGTTGAAGCATTCCTAGCAGCTATTAATAAAGCTAAACCTTCAACTGCAAAAGGTCGATACATGACTAATGCAGCAATTTCTTTAACAATGTCTCCATCTGTAGACATGGATGTTTTAGAAGCAATGGATATTAAAGGTCAATAATTTACTTTTATAATATTCAATAGTGGGGATTTCTTAATCCCCATGTTTGAGTGTTATTCAAAGCACTACATTAAAAACTGAAGATAGCCGGTTAGATACAACTCCAGTATCTAGTAATTCCTGCCGAAGTTGGATGTTTTGAAAGGAGATATATAAATGACTAAACAACAAAAAGCTGAAGTAATTGATTTTTTAACAGGTGAATTTAAAGAGTCTCAAGCTATCGTAGTTTGTGATTATAATGGATTAACTCACAAACAATTAGAAGAGTTAAGAAAAGATGCACGTGATAATGGTACTAAAGTTCAAGTTGCTAAAAACACATTAGTTACAGTTGCTGTAAAAAATGCTGAATTAGGTGACATCGAATTAAGTGGTACGAACATTTTCTTATGGTCTGAAGATCAAATTTCTGCTTGTAAAGTTGCTGATAAATTTGCTACTGCAAATAAAGATAAGTTCGAAATCAAATCAGGTATCATTGAAGGTGAAATTGCTGACCTTGCTACGGTTAATGCATTCGCTAAATTACCATCTAGAGATGAACTTCTTGGTATGCTTGCTGCTACATGGATGGCACCACTTACTAACTTTACAATTGGGCTTGATGCTCTTAGAAAGAAAAAAGAAGAAGAGGCTGCATAATTAGTGAATAACTAATAATGAATAGTGAACAATAATTGTGTTTGCCTTGCAAACATTTTAAAAATAAATATAAAATAAAAAATAATAAGGAAAAGAAATGGCAATTTCTAAAGAAGACGTATTAGAATACATCTCTGGTTTATCTGTATTAGAGTTATCTGAATTAGTAAAAGAATTCGAAGAAAAATTTGGAGTATCTTCAGCCATAGCT
>CAZIES010000150.1:0-3373 GCA_964538295.1 uncultured Arcobacter sp.
GAAATTTTTGCATACAAATTTGATTGCAATTCAAGTTTAATTTTGAGTGACATAAAAGTGACAGGATGCCCAAAATGACGACTATATGTCGCCATTTAGTAATTGGATTAAGCCCTTAGAAAGTTCACTAAATTTTAAGATTCTTTTACCATTATTATTTTTCATAAACTCTTTTGCGTCATTTATGTTTTCAAATGCAGCTAAGTCATCTCCTGCAAAAGATATTTTTCTCGAACCATAAATATAGAAGGCATATTTACCATCAATTGGTTTGAGTGTTTTATAATCAGTAACAATAATCTCTTTAATTTCTTCAGATTTTTGAATATTGGCTGATGGCCATTTATAAGGATTATAATAAAACTCCATCATTGACTTTGGGCTTATAAAAAAGAACTCTTTATTCTCTTTGGTAATGATTTTTGAAGCCCATGCTGGGTCTTTATAAATAGCTAGTTTTCTAACTAATCCTCGTGTATCTTTATCAAAGTTCATGGTATAACTTTCACTAGCACTTACTCCTAGTGTACAGAACAGACAACTGGCTAAAATAATATGTGATAATTTTTTCATTATAATTCCTTTATACTAAATCTTTTTTAGCAAAAATGGTGTACCCCAAAAAGGCAAAAACAACACCTAAAACAACTGGATAAGCAATTGAAAACAGAACAAAAGTTGTTTGTTTAAAAGTATCCAAAATATAAAAGGCAACAGGCCCCATAACTGTTAATGATGGATCAAAAAGTGATATAGCTGCAACTCTAAAAATCTCCATTGGGTTAAGCAGTGCAATGGCAATAATAACTCCTTCATCAAAGCGGTTTTGCATCATTAGTGAAATAAGTGCAATATCAATAAAAGCTAAGAGAAAAATCCATACAAAAAATGAGATACCTAAAGCTACCTCACTAGTTTTTACAAAAGAGGAGATAAAGAATGCAATTCCTAAAAATGCTGATGAAAGAGAGAAGAGTAATCCTGTATATAAAAAGAAAATATCCCAAGGAATTGCTGCACCAATTAATGCTCCATAAATAATAGCAATAAACATAGCAAAAAATACTGGTAAAAACACCGTAATAAATCGTCCTAAAATTTTACCCCAATAGTACTGTTTCAGTGAGATTGGAAAGGAAAGCATATACTCTAGAATATGAGTATCCCTATCCCCTGAGATAGAACGAACGGTGGTAATGAGTATAAAGATTGGTAAAATTACAATAGTGACTTGAATATACATAAGAAGTAAGCGACTTAATCCACTAAATCCCATAACTTGTGACTGGGTAACGCCTGCAATAAAAAACAGGGCAATCATTCCTCCAAAAACTAACGAATAAACTATAAACCATTTCGCTCGTATTGACTCTTTTAGGTCTAAGTATGCAATGAGTGTTAGGTTTTTCATAACCTTCCTTTTATATAAGTGTCATTTATATATGGTATACATTATTAATAGCGTAAGTTATAAAATAATAACTTACAGGAACAGTATAGACTATAAATTTGAATGTTATTCTATAATAATAAGTTTAATTTTCATTGTTTTTCGTCAAGAAGTTTGTATTCCTATATTAAATGTAGAAATTTTTTTTAAAATGTTGGGCTTTTATAAGGGCTTGGCACTTTAATTCATCTTCGGTTATAATTTCATCCTATAAAATGTTAGGATTATTTATTGATGAGAAATTTTTTTCCTCTTATTACTGTTTTTGTACTTTTAGTAGGTATTGTTGGAGTTTTTCTTTCAATGTCACAAGAGAAGCAGATGAGAGTTCTTTATGAAAATAACCACACCCATGAACCAGTAGATATTAAATTAGGACATTTTCAAGATACACAGTGTGGTATGACAATTAAACAGTTGAAAGATTCAGTTCAAGCTGTTTCACTTGATGGAAAAACATGGTTTTTCGACGATGTTGGGTGTTTTGTTTTATGGTATAAAAATATTAGCTTTCAAAAAGAGGCTATTGTTTGGGCATATTCAAATGATACAAAAAAATATATTGATGCAAGAAAAGCATGGTATTCTCAAACAGATACAACCGTGATGGGGTATGGGTTTGGTGCTTATAAAGTTAAACAAGAAGGTATGTTATCTTTTGATGAGATGATTAGTAAAATGTATAGTGGTAAAAACTTGAGAAACCCACATACCCGTATAAAACTTTTAGGAAATTAATGGAAAGTATTAGTTTAATCTCTATTATTTCTATTGCCTTTTTAGGTTCTTTTGGACACTGTGTGGGAATGTGTGGTGGAATAGTCGTTGCATATACCAGTAAGAAGATTGGATTTAATTGGTCAAAATCACAGCAGACTTTAGCCCACCTTTTATATTCATTTGGACGAATAACAACTTATGTGGTTTTAGGAGCACTTTTTGGTTTTGTGGGAGGAGTGGTCTCTTTTGATAATCTGACAAGTGGTGTTCTTCTTATTTTTACAGGAGTTCTGATGATTCTAATAGGTATTTCTTTGAGTGGAAAGTTTACTTTTATGAAAAAAATTGAACACAGTATCTCTAACACAACCATTTATAAATCATTTTTTCATTCACTCGTAGGTTCAGATAGTTTTTCTAGTTTTTATCTTCTTGGTATGCTTAACGGTCTGTTGCCTTGTGGTTTTGTCTATGTTTTTGCTATTACAGCTGCAAGTACGGGTAGCCCATTATGGGGAGCTATTGTGATGTTTGTTTTTGGACTAAGTACCCTTCCTGCACTTTTTTCTTTAGGGGTTTTTGTAGGTGTTTTTAAACAGATTGCCTTGCGAAATGTTTTTATTCGTATTGCCTCTATTTTAGTGATTATGTTTGGTTTTTATATTATGTATAATGGCTATATGTACATTACTGATCCAAGTAAAACCATCTTAGACTGTCATATTTAACGTTTGCCTCACATAAAAAGTAAATAACTATTTACTTTGTAACTTAGAAATGAAGTTTTTTATTCATAGCTTGTAGCTATACAATCTGTAAAAGCAATTTATAAATAAAATTTAACTATAATCGCGAAATAAATCTATGACAAAACAAATCAAAAGGGTAATCTTAAATGAGAGCATTAATCAGCGTTAGTGACAAGAGTGGTGTTGAAAACTTTGCAAAAGAGTTAGTAAGCTTAGGATATGAAATTATTAGTACAGGTGGAACGTACAACAAACTAAAAGATGCAGGAATTGCAGTTATTGAAGCAAACGAAGTAACAAAATTCCCAGAGTGTTTTGAAGGACGAGTTAAAACACTTAACCCATATATTCATGGTGGTATCTTACATAGAAGAGATAAACAGTCTCACTTAGATCAAGCAAAAGAGCTTGGAGTTGAAGGGATTGACTTAGTATGTGTTAACCTTTATCCATT
>CAZIES010000150.1:3473-5001 GCA_964538295.1 uncultured Arcobacter sp.
TATGACTCTATGATTGCAAACTACATGAACCGAAGATTTAATGGTGGAATGGGTGATAAACAATTCATCGTTGGTGAAAAAGTATTTGATACACGATACGGAGAGAACCCACATCAAGCAGGAGCTTTATATGAGTTTGATAACCAATTCACCGAGAAATTCATCACTTTAAAAGGTGAAGCATCATTTAATAATATGGGTGATATTAGTGGAGCTGCAAGAATTGCTGCTGCATTTGGAGATGAGCCTGCTGTATGTATCGTAAAACACGGAAATCCATGTGGTGTTGCTATCAAAGACAACCTTTTTGATTCATACGTAGAAGCACTTAAATGTGACCCAGTATCTGCATTTGGTGGAGTTGTAGCAGTTAATGGGGTTGTTGATAAAGCTTTAGCAGAAAAGATGAATGAAATCTTCTTAGAAGTAGTATTCGCTGCTAAAATCACTCCTGAAGCGCAAGAGGTATTCTCGAGCAAAAAACGAATTAAACTATTTGAGCAAGGTACAGAGTATTTAGAATTAGCAAATGACGCAGTTGACTTCAAACGAGTTGATGGTGGATTTGTATACCAAGATGCTGATAAAGTTGAAGAAGATGAAGTAAGAAACTCTGAATTAAAATCTACAAGAGAGGCTACTGAGCAAGAAGTAAAAGATATGGAAATTGCATACAAAATCGCTTCATTAACAAAATCTAATTGTGTTGTTTACGTTAAAAACTCTGCAATGGTAGCTGTTGGTATGGGTATGACTTCAAGAGTTGATGCATCAAAAGCGGCACTTAGAAAAGCAGAAGATATGGGTCTAGATGTAAATGGAGCAGTATTAGCATCAGAAGCATTCTTCCCATTTAGAGACTCAATTGACGCAGCACAAGAAGCAGGTGTTAAGTGTGTTATTGAGCCAGGTGGAAGTATCAGAGATGATGAGATTATTGAAGCGGCGAATGAGTTTGGTATGGCGCTGTATTTCTCAGGGAAGAGACACTTCTTACACTAAAAAGATGATTTAAATAATCATCTTCCTTCATAACTCTGTGTTAGAACGAGTTCCATTCTAGTCACTTACTACGTGTAAGCTCCTACGAATGAAACTCTTTCTGCCTTGATTTATTTCGAAATCTAATCATTTAAATTACTTTTTTCTAGATTTTTATTTTATGTGACAAAAACTGTGACGTCTTTTTGTTAAACTTAGTTTTGTTAAATATTTTATTACTTTTCAAGTTTGAATAAAGGACATAAGTGGTTAAAAAAATAAAATGTTGGTGGAAAGGGGAAGAATATTATATTGAAGGTGTATTCCCTGGGGTTCGATATAGAAGGCACTGGTCATCAAAAATGGCACATATTATAGTAGATTTCTATTTAGCTAACTGGAAATGGTTATGGACTACTATAATTGCAATAATAGGACTAATAATTACTTTATAAATTAACTAGGGCTTGGAAGTAGGAATAAAGAGTATAAAGAATAGAGATGTTAGAAATAGAAGATAAAAATACAAAAGAATTACTTGGAAAAA
>CAZIES010000151.1:0-4990 GCA_964538295.1 uncultured Arcobacter sp.
GTGGTAGCACTAATTCTAAAATTGGAGAAGTGGCATTAGCTAATAATGGAATTTTGTTTTTTGATGAATTACCTCACTTTTCAAAGACAATTTTGGAAGCTCTTAGAGAACCTTTGCAGGATCACTCTATTTTGATTAGTCGCGTTAATTCAAAAGTTAATTACCATACAAAGTTTCTTTTTGCAACAGCATTAAACCCCTGTCCATGTGGTAACCTTTTAAGTACAACAAAAGCATGCCGTTGTTCAGATATGGAAGTTAAACGTTATAAGGGAAAATTGTCTGATCCTTTATTAGATAGAATTGATATGTTTATTACTATGAATGAGAGTTGTTTCAATGATGTAAGTGATATTGATTCGCAAGCCATGCATGAACTAGTTATAAAAACATTTAAACTACAGCTCAATCGGGGTCAAAGTTCACTTAATGGCAAGTTAAATGATGAGGAAATTGAAAAGTTTTGTGTTTTAGATAGGGCGTCAAACGATGTTTTAAACCAAGCTGTAGTAAACTTTTCATTATCCTTTAGGGCAATAAAGAAGGTTTTGAAGGTTTCAAGAACAATTGCGGACTTAGATGGTTCTTTAAACATTCAAAAAAAACACCTGCTTCAAGCATTAAATTATAGAAAGAGGTAAACAATGAAAAGTATAATCTTTGTTGCAATTGCAGCATTTTTTTTAACAGCGTGTAGTCAACGATCATTTGTTTCGATTGTAGAAGATGATAACGGTCAAAATGTTATCAATACGCAAGGAGAACGGATTTTAAATGAATCATACGATAAAGTTTTTTTATATGATGATGAGTATGTAAAAATTATGGAAGATAAAAAATATGGAATTGTTAACTATGATGGAGAGATACTAATTGAGCCAGTTTATGATGATATTTCACCTTTATATAATGGTTATGCAACCATTACATCGGATAAAAAAGTTGGACTTATTGATGAGGATATGCGATTGATAATGGAGCCAAGTTATGATTCAGTTAAAATTGAAGAGGGGCATTTTATTGTTAGAAATGCAAGCAAATATTATTGTATGAATAAACAGTTTAAAATTATAAGTAGTGCCTATGATAAAATCTATTACTATGTGGATGGGGTAGCACGTGTTGAAATCAATGATAAGTTAGGTTTTATTGATGAGTCTTGTAAAGAGTTAACAGCAATTCAATATGACTATGCCAGTGATTTTATCAATGGTTATGCAAAGGTAAAATTGGGTGATAAATTTACATTTTTAGATAAAAAAATGAATCAAATCACTGAAGCTCAGTTTAAAAATGCTAACTATTTTGAAGGTAAATAATGACTAAATGTGGTTATGTTTCTGTTTTAGGACGTCCAAATGCAGGTAAAAGCTCACTTTTAAATTGGCTTGTTGGGGATAAAATTGCGATGGTTTCCCATAAAGCTAATGCAACCAGAAAGCGATCAAATATTATTGTAATGCATAATGATGACCAAATTGTTTTTGTAGATACCCCAGGTCTTCATGAAAATGAAAAACTGCTTAATCAGTTTATGCTTGATGAAGCGTTAAAAGCGATGGGTGATTGTGATTTAATTCTTTTTCTTGCACCTGTTACGGATAAGTTAACCCATTATGAGAGTTTTTTAGAAAAAAATAAGAAAAACGTAAAGCATATTCTTTTATTAACAAAAATTGATAATATAACTAATGATGAAGTCTTATCAAAAATGCAAGAGTATGAAAAGTATGCTGATCGTTATGAAGCAGTGATTCCTGTATCAATCAAAAAAGCAACAAAACATGCAGATATTTTAGATAGTGTTGTTGAACTTTTACCTGAACACCCTTATTTATTTGACCCTGAGATTATGACAACTGAACATTTACGTGATATTTTTAAAGAGTTTATTCGTGAATCAATTTTTGAGAATATCTCGGATGAAATTCCTTATGAGACAGATGTTATTATTAACAAGGTTGAAGAGAAAGAGGATATTGATGTTATTAAAGCAACAATTGTTGTGCAAAAAGGTACTCAAAAAGGGATGATTATTGGAAAAGGGGCAACTGCTATTAAGCGTATAGGAAAAGATGCTCGTTTAAAAATAGAAAAATTAACAGGTAGAAAAGCTTACTTAGAGCTTTTTGTTTCAGTTAAAAAAGGGTGGACTAAAAATAAACAAGGTTTAAAAGAGTTAGGTTATGATGTTGATTAGATAGTAAAACCGTGTATACGGTTTTACTTTTTTAGAACTATTTTTTAATTAACTTCTTCCCTATTAATTTTATTGTATACTAAAAGAAAATAGTGAAAGTGATTTATGAAGTTATCGACTAGTATTTTTAAAGCTATTTTTCTTGTTGCTACATTTGCTTCTATTTTAGCATTTTTTATCTCTTTATTTTTTCAGTATAGTGGATTTAAGGCTGATCAAGTTCACATGAAAGAAGAGTATATTCAGTTTAAAAAAGATGAGATTAAACGTGAAGTACTCAAGGTTCATGAATATATTAATTTTCAACAAAAACTTATTAAAAAGAATTTAAGAACTAAATTAAAAGATCGTGTTAATCAAGCACATACTATTGCTACTGCTATTTATGAAGAGAATAAAAACGGAAAAACCACTGAGGAATTAAAATATTTAATTGTTACTGCTTTAAAAAATATCTCCTTTAGCGAAAAACGTGCTTATTTTTTTATTAATAGTAATAAGGGTAAAGCCGTACTCTTTAATAAAAAATCAAAACTTAATAAAAATATAAATGTTTGGAATCTAAAAGATATTAAGGGTCGTTATATTATTCAAGGGCAGAGTAAGATAGCTTTAGAAAAAGGTGAAGGCTTTGTCACGAACTATTTTATAAAGCCTGACTTAAATGATAATATAGAGTATCCAAAGCTTTCATATATAAAAAATTTTGAGCCTTTCAATTGGCATATAGGTACGGGTGAATACCTTGATGATGTTGCAAAGAATATTCAAAAAGATATTTTAGATTGGGTAGCCTCTATTCGCTTTGGAGAAGATGGGTATATCTTTGTTAATTCTACTAAACAAAAGGCATTGATATTTGATGGGAAACGTTTAGATAAACCAAAACATTATAGTAATGAAGTATTATATCAACAACAAATTAATGCAGTAAAAAATAAAGAGGGTGATTTTTTCTTTTATAAGTTTAAAAAGCTTAATACCATTAAAGAGTATCCTAAAATGGCCTATGTAAAGCTTTTTGAGAATTGGGGCTGGATTATTGGAAGTGGCGTTTATATTGATGAAATAGATGAAGTAATGCAACGTAAAGAGTTGCTTCTTATGCGGACAGTTATGCAGCAAATTAGTACTGTATTGATTGTTATTTTACTTTTAGCAGTTGTTATTTATATGGTTTCAAAGAAGATATCTAAAGTAATTGATATGAATGTTGAAAAGTTAATTTTATCTTTTACAAATGCTTCTAAACGTAGAGAAACAATCGATACTAAGCAGTTATCATATCAAGAGTTTACAACATTAGCAATGAGTTTAAATGAAATACTTAATGCGAGAAATGAAGCAGAAGAGAAACTACAGGATTATCTTGATATTGTTAATGAAAATGTAATTATATCATCAACAGACTTACGGGGGAAAATAGAGACTGCAAGTGAGGCTTTTTGTAAAATTTCAGGTTTTTCTAAAGAGGAACTCATAGGAAGAAGTCACAGTATCGTACGACATCCAGATATGCCTAAATCACTTTATGAAGGGATGTGGAAACGACTTAAACAGGGGTTCCCATGGTCTGGAGAAATTAAAAATAGACGAAAAGATGGTACGTCGTATTGGGTTTATACTATTATTCATCCAACTTTAGTTGATGGCGTGATTGTAGGATATACGGCAATTAGACAAGATATAACTGATAAAAAACAAGTAGAGTACCTTTCTCAAACAGATGAATTGACACGGCTTTATAATCGCCGATATTTCAATATACGTATTGAAGAGGAGATATTACGGGCTAAAAGAGAAGACCACTATCTCGCTTTTTTACTTTTAGATGTGGATTATTTCAAAAAGTATAATGATACCTATGGACATCAAGCAGGAGATAGAGCTCTTAAAAGTGTGGCAGATGTATTAATTTCTCATACTAATCGTGCAAGTGATTTCGCTTTTAGATTAGGCGGAGAAGAGTTTGGAGTGATTTTTTCTTTTGAGGATGAAGTGGAATCTTACCGTTTTGCTGAGCTTATTCGAAATGATGTTGAAAATTTAAAAGTTGAGCATAAAAAAAGTAGTGTTAGCAACTATCTTACGGTTTCAATTGGATTGGTTGTTCGAGATAGTAAAACTCTTAAAACAAGTGAAATGTTATATAAAGATGCTGATGAAGCACTTTACGAGGCAAAGGCTAAAGGACGTAACTGTACACAATTAAGTAAAGTTTTAAAGGAGTCATAAAGACTCCTTCATTAATTTGTTTACATTATTGAATAATTGTTGGCCAATTAACAACATTTCCTTTACTATCATAAACTGCTGGAGTTCCTTGAACTCCAAGTTCTTTCCCAAGTGATTTGGTTTTTTCTATCATGGTGTTTAGCTTCTCTTCTTCAGCTTTTGATAGCTTTAAATTTTGATAAGATTTATCACCATTTCCCACTGCATTTAAACGTTTTGCTTTCTCTTCGTCTGTTTTTGCTGATAGAATCCATCTTGACATTGCATTTGCATTCTTGTGGAAATCAAGATTAAAGAAAAAGACATGAAATTTTACTTTATCTTTTACTTTTGGCCATCCTGCTTCAAATTTATGACAGTAAGGACATTCAGGGTCTGTAAATACATAATACTCATCTTTTCCTGTTCCATAAGTAAAGAGCTGTTTCCCTTTTAGCCCACTTACATCAACTGGAATGGTAATAGGTGCTTTTTTAACTGTATCAAAAACATTATCTGTTAAGACTAAATATTTTCCATCTTTATCAGTTACAATACTAAATGGACGCCCTGTAC
>CAZIES010000152.1:0-4962 GCA_964538295.1 uncultured Arcobacter sp.
GTAAATGAAATTGCAGAAAAAGTTGTACAACATACAAATGAAAAAGAGTTTACTGGAAAGTAAGTCTTTATTTAAGATAGCAAGGTTCTCCTTGTTATCAATCTTCTAATAAATCTCAGCATACAAATTATTATAAAAATTACTTATATTTCTTTAATAAAACTTAAATTTTTTATTTAATTTAATAAAAATGATACCTTTTAAGTACTATTAACAGATAAGCTTTTGTTTCAAATTGAATGAATAATCGTTTATTAATATGTAGATTTTTATCTATTAAAGGAATAGAATGGGAAGAAAAATTACAGTTGATCCTCTTACAAGAATAGAAGGCCACCTTAAATTTGAAACAACGCTTAATCATGAGGGGGTTGTTACTGATGCAAAATGTTCGGCTGAAATGTTTAGAGGTATTGAAAAGTCATTAATTGGATATGATGCAAGAGTAGCTCAACAAGTGACACAAAGAGTTTGTGGTGTTTGTCCCTATGCCCATGCAGAAGCAGCATCTTTAGCTTTGGAAAATGCAATGGGTATTAAACCAAATGCAAACGGACAGCTATTAAGAAACCTAATAACAGGTGCATATCAACTTCAAGATTTTATTCTTCATTTTTATGTTTTGAGTGCATTAGATTTTATTGATATAACAGCTATCTTGAAATATAAAGGAGAAGACTCCGGATTGGATGCTTTAAAATTGTGGGTTGAGAATGAATTAAAAAGTGGAAAAATATTCCCTGCAGCGCCATTTTTACCTAGATATGAAGCAGTCTATGTCAAAAATGAGAAACTAAATTTTACTGCTATTCAACACTACCTTGATGCAATTAAGATTATGTCAAAGCTTCATAAAGCTGTTGCTATTTTTGGTGCAAAAGCTCCCCATCCAGTGACTATGGAAGCAGGTGGGGTAACGACTAAACCAACAATGGACAAGATTGCACAATACGCTGGAATTTTAGATGAAGTAGGAGATTTCATTAAGAAAAAGTACTTGCAAGATGTCATTGCAGTAGCTAAAGAGTTTTCTGAATATTTTTCAATTGGAAAGGGATATAATAATTTTTTATCATTTCCTTATTTTCCTGATGAAAATGGTAGTAACCACTATTTTGCAGGAGGTTCAACTATAGATGGTATTTACGAACCTCTTGATATAAATAAAATATCTGAAGACCATCGTTTTTCATATTACAAAAATCAACCAGATGTAAATGTTAAACCATTAGATAGTTATGAACTTTCTCCTCTTAATTATGACGAATTTAAAGCTCAAGAGCATAAAGATATGGGTAAATATAGTTGGGCTAAAGCACCACGTTATGCTGGTCATATTATGGAAGTTGGTCCTGTAGCAAGAATTATTAATACTTATAATAGTAATACCAATCAAAAATTAAGTAAGCTTGTAGATAACATTAATGAAAAGTTAGGAATTAGTTTTGATGATTATAATTCCGTTATGGGACGCCATTTATGTAGAGCACTTCAATCATATTTATTAATTGATAAATTAAAAGACGATTTAATGAAGGTAGAACCCGATGTATTAGCTTATAAAGAGCATACCATTCCGAAAAGTGCTCGAGGTGTTGGTTATACAGAAGCAACTAGAGGTGGATTAATTCATTTTATAGAGACTGATGATAAGGGGTTAATTAAAAATTATGAAATGATAGTACCTACAACTTGGAATATATCTCCGAAAGATGCAAAGGGGGAATATGGTGCAGTTGAAAAAATGCTTTTAGGAACAAAAGTACTTGATGAAAATAATCCAATTGAATTAGCAAGAGTTGTTCGTTCCACAGATCCTTGCATGGCATGTTCGGTTCATTAGGAGAAATGATATGATTCATAGACGTGAAGCTCTTCGTAGAATGTTGAGTGTAGTTTCTGCTGTTGGTGCTGCAAATTTTATATCTTTTGATGATTTGCTTGCAGCTGATAGAAAGTTGCATAAACCAAATATAGTTTGGTTACACGCCTCTTCATGTTCAGGTTGTTCAACTTCTTTCTTAGATATTGAAGGTGTTCCGTTGACAGATATTTTAACTAAATATGCAAATATTATTTATCATCCAGATATATCTTTAGCAACAGGACATCAAGTTGAAGAGATTTTAAATAGAGTGACTCAAGAGTTTAATAACAATTATATTTTTATTTTAGAGGGGTCAACCCCCACAGAGTTACCTCATGCTTGTATGTTTGCAGGAAAACCTATAATGCAGTGGATTGAAAAAATTGCACGACATTCAAGTGTATGTATATCTGCTGGAACATGTGCATCCTTTGGTGGGATAACCGCTATGGAGGGAATGTATACTGGTGCAAAAACACTTTCAAAATTTTTGGATATACATAAAATTTCTAAGCCAGTCATTAACCTACCTGCATGTCCTATGAAGCCAGAACATTTAGTTTATGTACTATTTCATTATGCAAAATTTTTAACTGTACCAGAATTAGACAGGCAAGGACGACCAATTCGTATTTTTGGAAGAAGTGTTCATGAAACATGTATTTATTATTCTGAATTTCAAGAAAAGAGTTTTGCAAAGAAAATTGGAGATAGAGGTTGCTTATTAAATTTAGGATGCCAAGGTCCAGTAACTAAAAATGATTGTATGTTAAATGGACATAATGGAAATATAAATACATGTATCCGTGCAGGACATCCTTGTGTTGGATGTTCCAGTGAACATTTCCCTCGACAAACAATGTTGCATGCTTATGATGATAAACGTGCTGTGAAGCAGTTTAAACAAGCTTATGTAAAAGAGATATAGTATGAAATTTAATATTGAAAGAACAATTAAGTTTAAATTTTCACTTCCTCTTATTATAAGTACGATTATAATCTCTTTGATTTCATTAGGAGCTCTTTATTATACCCAATTTAAGGGATTAGAAAAAGAGGTAATGAAGACAGGAAATGGAATCTTAAGTAACTATGTTGAAAAAGCAAAAGATTCTATTGCAAAAGGACAGAGAAAAACGTTTCAACGTGTGATTGATGATTTTAAGAAAATAGAAGGTGTTGTTGATATTAATTTATATGCTAGGCATGATTTAATGACTTATCAATCCGGTAAAAAATCAATTGGTATGCCATTTGTTCATGAAAATAATGAATTTAAAAATCCAAATGAAAAATATTATGATAAATCAAATGGACGTTATTTACGTGAAACCTGGTCTATTTTAGATCGTCAAATGCCAACCTCAAAACCTCATAAAAAAGGCTTAACTGATAATTGTCAGAAATGTCATTATCAACTTGCAGATGATTTAACGTTTAATAATCGTCGTGCATTTATACAAGAAGGAAGTGAGTTGACTTTTTTTCATGAGCTTGAAATTAAAAATCAGTGTATTCAATGTCATGCAAGTTGGAAAGTTGGTGAGCGTGCCGCTACGCTTTCTGTTACAATGGATAAAACCTCTTTAGTTGATGAATTAAATCAACGTATGATTGGTTTTGGTATGGCTTTAACTTTAATGACAATAGTTGTGATTATTGTTGTTTTTATTGTGACGAATATTTTAAATAAAAATATACGTAGTTTAAAAAATGGTATTTCTGATTTAATTGATGGTGAAGCTAGTGAAGTACATATTGAGTCTAAAGATGAAATTGGAGAGATAGCTTATTTATTTAATATTTATATGCGTAATATTCAAGATGGGATAAAAAAAGACACTCTTTTTATAGAAGAAGTAAAAAATATTGTTGATGAAGTTAAAAAAGGGTATTTAACTAATCGATTAAATAAGGGCGTTGATAGCAAGAGCTTGGAAGAGTTACGTTTAAGTTTTAATGAGATGTTAGAGAATCTTAATGCAAATATCGGTAAAGATACAAATCAAATTATTGATGTATTAGAGTCTTTTAGTCGACTTGATTTTAGAGCACGTATTCATGATGATGATGGAAAGATTGCACTAAGTTTAAATCAAGTATGTCAAATGATTACACAAATTTTAGTTGAAAACAAGAGTAATGGGTTAACTCTTGAAAATAGTTCAACTTTACTTCTTGAAAATGTTGATAGACTTAATATTAATTCAAATGAAACAGCTGCTGCACTTGAACAAACAGCTGCTTCTTTAGAAGAAATAACAGGAAACATAAGAAGTAATACAGAAAACGTTAGTCAAATGTCTATTTATGCTAATACTTTAAATGAATCTGCAAAAGAGGGTGAAGGTTTAGCGAGTAAAACAACTTCTGCAATGGATGAAATTAATGAACAGGTTAAATCTATTAATGATGCTATTGGTATTATTGATAAAATTGCATTTCAAACAAATATTCTTTCTCTTAATGCGGCAGTTGAAGCAGCAACTGCAGGGGAAGCTGGAAAAGGATTTGCCGTTGTTGCTCAAGAGGTACGTAATTTAGCATCACGTAGTGCAGAAGCAGCAAAAGAAATTAAGGATTTGGTTGGCAATGCTAATGTTAAGGCAAATGAAGGAAAGTCTATAGCGGATAATATGATCTCTGGATATAATACTCTTAGTTTGAATATTAATAAAACGATAGAATTGATTGACGGTATAGAATCCTCATCTAAAGAGCAGTTATTAGGTATTGAACAAATTAATGATGCAGTGAATAAACTTGATCATCAAACCCAAGAGAATGTAAGTATTTCAAATCTTACGTATGATATTGCAAAGCAGACAGATGAAATTGCTCTTGTTATTGTACAAAATGCTGATGAAAAAGAGTTTGAAGGTAAACAGTATGTTGAGGCAAAAAAATTTAATAAAGAGTATTAATAAATGCAAGTTCTAATAGGATTATTTTAGAAAAGTTTAGTTTGAATGAGTATATCTTTTAATTTATGAGTAAGCTAAATGCGATAGAATATTATACTTTAGAAGATGGATAGATAATGAAAAAAATAGGAATGCTTGGTGGGATGTCATGGGAATCAACGTCAACGTATT
>CAZIES010000153.1:0-4949 GCA_964538295.1 uncultured Arcobacter sp.
CTCTTTCACTTTGAAAGGTCTAAACTTGTAAAAGCTTTTGGTTACTATTCCAACTTAAATGATGAGATACGTCTTACTAACGCATTAGCTGACTACAAACGAAATGACGATGGCACGATTGAGCCAATTTAAACGAGTTCGACAGCATTTCTAAGCATCTTATCATTCACATCAATGTAGCGTTGCGTTGTTGCAATGCTTTGATGGCCTGCTAGTGCGGCTAACACACGCACTGAAATTCCCTTTGTAGCTAAATCAGTAATAAATGATCGTCTCCCACTATGTGATGTAGCTCCACTAATTCCGCTACGTTCGTAAATACGCTGTAGCAGTTGTGTAGCTGTGTTTGATGAGAAACGCTGGCTCTTTTGCGTTTTGAAAAGATAAGAACCACTAAAACGCATTACAGCGTGTTTAATATACCGATCTAGTTCTTTTCGCATACGCCTTGATACAAACACAGTACGTGCTTGTTGGCCTTTGGTCTGTTTCTTAGTCAGCTGTATTTCTGCTTTGATCTCGTCGTTTTCATCAATCACATCAGAAACCTTCAAGTTAACTACTTCACCAATACGCATACCACACAAGTGCGTAAGCAGTATCATTGCCCTATTACGCTCACTATAACGCTCATGTGCGTCATTGTAGTTAAGCACACGTTTGAGTTCTGCTTTGTTGAGTGTCTTTGCTTTTGCCATTTATCACCTCTAAATATAATGTTTTCACACATACATTATGTTTTCTGATGTTCTATTTTCGCAACCGAAATGATTTCAAAAAACTCATTCCATTTTTCAAAGACTTACAAAGAAATATAAGAGAAATACAATTTTGTTACATTTATTTGGTCTTTATTACGCTCAAGCTTCGCTTAAGCGACTTGTAATGTTTTTCTGCTCACTAGCGTTCGCTTAAAAACATCACTGCGTAGTTTTCTTTATATGATTTGTTTGGGGCTTTTTGTAGATTCTGAAGTCATAGAGAGGCTTAACGCCTCTCGTAAACTGCGAACTTTTTGTGAGTTCATCAGTCAGTGATCGCACACAACCAACTTAATGTTGGCAGATAGGGTTACGCTGTTACCTTTACGTGCGTAGAGTTGTTCGTAACGCAATGCTGTAGAAACCGATCACAACCACTACAGCACCATACGAGTTACTGATTGCTCAGTCTCTCATCTCGTTCCACCGCATAATTCATTACAAGCCCTATTGCGGCTTTGCTTGTTGTTTTGCCTCTGTTAGAGCAAAAGTGGGCAGCAAGTTCTGTCGGCTTCAACATACGTTGGCAGACTCAATGCTATTTGGTAAAGCCCTATGTGCAGATAAATACAGAGCAATGGGTGGTTGCTTTGTATATGTAGTTATTTATCAACTTAAGGAGAAAAAGGTGTCAAAAGTGTTTATTTACGAGGTTTTTGAGTTATTGAGCCAAATACGTGCTGTAGACAGCGAAAGTGAGTTTAGTAAAGATTGGTTGGGCAGAAGTGAGTGCTATTTACGTACATTGCGTTTTAAGCAGAAAGAACCAAGTGTAGGCACATTGGCTATATGTGCGAGTAAACTACAGCATTATGGGAAACGTATGGTTTTGACAGAAGAGCATAAATGCATTGGTGATCAGTTTCTTACACTCAGCGAAAAATGCCATCAACATATAAACACACAGTCAGAAGCAAAATGGCTTGTTGGTTGAAAATGGGTATTTGAGCTAAAAAATATACGTTGTGATTTTCTGTTATGGAGTACTTAGGCTTTTGGGGTGGTGATTTAAACTCTACTGCTAAATATGTGTATGAACAACTCAGCACTGAAAGACATTCAACAATCACTTAATATAATAAGAGCAGAAATAGAAAAAGTTGATGCTGAGACAAAAATGGCGGCACTTGAATTAATTATGAGTACAAGTCAAAGTGTCGTTGCTATGGCAAGAAAATTAACAAAACCGAAAGTAAGGACAAAAACAGTCGCAATACCAAAAACTAAAATAGTTAAACAACGAGTGGCTCAACCAAAAAAAAATAAAGAACCGCAGAATAAACCATCAATAATAAAACCAATCAAACCGACCCAACCGTTACAAAATAAACAGAGTGAATATTAAAAGTTCTGCTTTTGAATCAAAACCGCACACATATAGAAACTATTCTTTTTACTTCCTAATCAGACAAGAAGACTATGTGAGGGCTTAAAAAGAACAGAAAGAACAAGTGGGCAAAACGGCTTATTTAGAGGTAGAAAAAACGTGCAAAAATAACCTCAAAATATCATTAAAAATGCATGGTTTTTCTACGCTTTAAATAGCCTATAGTTAAAAGGCTTCAAAAGAACAGAAAGAACAAGTGACACAAAAAGGCTCACTTAGACGTAGAAAAAGCGTGCAAAAATGAACTATATTGTAGGGGCTAATTATTGAGTCATTTTCTTCAATAACTATTGGCTAAAATCAATGAGCGAATGGTACGACAATCAGAAAAAACCGTCTTCAGATTGGAGAAAGAAGCTTGCCGAGGATATGGCTGCTCGTAAGCAACGCAATCTAACCAAAAAAGAAAAGAAGCGATTAGAAAAATTAGAAGGAATGCTGCTGCAGCTTAAGCGTGGAAAAAACGTGCAAAACCGTCAGCTTAAAAATTGGCTAACGGAGAACGAATATAAAGCATTTGAAGAAAGTTGGAAACAACAAAAGGAAATGAGAATAGATTATTCAGATAAACCAAGCGAAATTATCGAATATGAAGAAAGGCTTGCAAAAGCCATATTTTTTTATAATCGAGCAGAAGGCTACAGAAGGAAAGGAAAAAGTAAATCAGCAAGAGAAATGGAAAAAAAAGCGGAAGTGTTGTTTGAAAGGTTACTTGAATATTTTGAAGAAATAATGGCAGCTGATCTTAGCTTGCAAATTTGGTTTGATAGTGGATCTGATTTGACCCCAAATGGTGATACGACATTATCGCCGCAAGGTGTACCACGTGTTGTTACATCGCGTAGCTTGCACGGAGATGGCGGTGGATTTCTTTCTCTATTATTGACTAAAAAAGAAGTAAAGATTGAAAGTTTAGAACGCGCGATTGATGAACTTAAATACGAATCAGAATCATCATGTGATGAGAGTAAATATTCGTTGCTAGAATTTTTGGATCATATGAATGAATTCGGATGACAATCTCCTAACTCTGAAAGCACAATATGCTTTTATGAAACGGAGGTTGTTATGCTTAAGTTACTTAAACTGGTTCCAAATAAAAAAAGTAATTCCAATAATTCCTTCCTAAAACGTAGAAGAAAACTTATTGCTAAAATTGATGAACAAATACTGTTAGTAACTGACTCTAATTACAGACCAACTAAGATAAAGCGGATTCAAAATGAAGACGGCACTAAACGCAAACTTGAAATACCAAAACGTTTAAGACGTTGGTGGACTGAACGGCAAGGTGGCACTATTCTGCTTACTATTCGATATGGCAATAAGGTTATAGAATTCGAAGAAGGTAAAAACGCTATTGAGTTGTCCTCAAAAGCAGACTTAGAACGAACACTTCAAAGTATTAAAAAGGCTGTAGAAAACGGAGAGTTTGATACGCTTTTGGAGGAGCATCTAGCGTATGGCAGTCACTTCGAAGAATAGTAATAACTTAATTAAGGTTTATTTGGAAGATTTTCTAGCCTATTTAGACCTCTTAAACATACTAGACTTTATGATAGTTTTTTAGTATGTTTTCGTGCAGTCGGAATGGCGCTCCGACTACAACTAATCCTAAGGTTTAGGTAGTTAAGCACGACCAAACCATAGAACTAGAAAGATTGTAACAGAGTTAGTTAATTAAAGATTAAAAGATTGTTTTCTCACTTTAGCCTATACGAGTGATATCTTGAAGATTATTAAATTTTTTAAAGCAAGCTTTTTGATGCTAGGCATTACTTTATTTTTATTTACTTTGATAAACCTCGCCGCCTATATTTGGTTAAAACTTGATGAAAGGATACAGGAAAGAGGAGAATTAAACTATTTTCATTCAGGTAAAGAAAAAGATGAAATTATAAAAAAATTATTTCCTAATGACTCATTTATTACATTTAAGGGTGCCCTCGCACCTAATACACACACTACTGTTGATTTTATATCCGCCCAAGCACCAGACTATAAAATAGGAGTTGAAGGGATCAGGTATCAAAAAAAATGGGGTGATGAGTATGTCAAAAAAAGCTTATTAGACTCGCCAACATTTGTCATCGGAGGGTCAACCACATTTGGGCCAGGAGTTAAAAGCGAATATTCTATCTCGGGGCGTTTAAATCATATTGACAAAGACAATATATATTTAAACTTTGGAACCTCCAGTTATGATTCTATAAGGGAAATAAACAGGCTATTATATTTGTTAAAAAAAGGATACAAGCCTAAAAATGTTGTCTTCATAGATGGTTTAAATGACATTACTAATTTCGCAAGATCGCCATATGCTATTCATGATACTCCTAATATTTGGGGAATGTTAAGGTCAGAATCCAGTGATGTTCAAATTGTAAAAGGGCTTCTCCAAGAGTGGAATTATATTCAAGCACTTGTGTATGGGATGCCCGTTACCCAACTTTTAAAGCATATTCAGTTTTATCAAGATGAACTTAGCGAAAAATATGAGCGCCACGATGGTGATTATGCTGAAAAAAGCATGCTAAGAAAAATATTTGAATACTATTGGCATTGGGCGGATATTAGGGTGAATAATAAGGAGAAACTTTCCAAAGACATCATTGAGTATTACAAACAAGCTGTAAAGTTTGCTGAAAATCTTGGCCGTGGATTTGGGTTTTCTGTTTTTTTCATATATCAACCAATAGGAATATTAGACACACAAAATCCATTTATCAAGCCTGGCTTTTCGCAGAGGGTCAATCCCATTTTTAGTTGAAACTGAACAATCACTCACGCCACTTTAACGA
>CAZIES010000154.1:0-4940 GCA_964538295.1 uncultured Arcobacter sp.
GTAAAGAAAAAATAACACAGAAATTCAACTCCTCTTGGAGTTGAATGAATAATCTATGAAATTTCCCCTATTGAAACCTCAATCTAATTAGTCACTTTTTATAATTAATAAGATATTTTATTTCAAATCCACAAAACTGCAAGTTTCATGACAGACTAATATTTTATACTTCTTAAAATCTTTTAGAAGGATAAAGCATGATTTATAAAAAACTATTTTTTCCTATTGGTGGAGGCGGTGAACAAGAAGAGCGACTTTATGCTGCGTTACTAATTGCAAAAACATTTAACACTAAGTTAGAAATACTAAAATGTGGTTTAAAATCAAACTTAACCATGTATAAATCACTATCCATTCCAAAAGATATTTTAAGTAAAATTGATGAAGTAGTAGATAATAAGTACGAAGATGAAACTAGCGAAATCACACAACTTTTTGAAAAACTAGCAGATGAATTAGACATCAATATATCCCAAGAATCATCAAAAGAGAACGCTTTTGCCTATCTTAAAATAAGAGAAGGTTTAAGAAGTTCACTTATTGAACAAGAATCAAAATTTTGTGATTTAGTTATAGCAGCAGCCCCTCCCTCTGGTGTTACAACAGCAACATTTGAAACCGCAGTGCTTAAAAGTGGAAAACCTGTATTAATGTTTCCAAGAATTATGAGGAAATTCTCCTTTGACTCAATAATTATTGGATGGAACAACTCTACAGAGGCTTCGCGTGCTGTTACTTCCTCAATTGAAATTTTAAAACAAGCACAACGGGTACATATTGTCTCTTCACCTGAATACGTCCAAGACTCAGAAATGATACAAGACCTTATTGATTATTTAAAAGATCATAATATCGATGCAAGTTATGAGATTATCAAAACAACACGAATCCCAGGACAAGCACTTTTAAATGCTGCCCTAGATGGAAACTTTGATTTAATTGTTGCAGGAGCCTATGGACATAAAGGTTTAAAAGAGCTAATGTTTGGTGGTGCAACACGATACCTTTTAGAGAATTCTTCTTTACCTGTATTTATGTCTCACTAAATTTGTGCTACAATAAATCATGAAGATTTTACTCGTAGAAGATAATGAAACCCTAGCAGAAGGAATTTATACTAAATTAACCCAAATAGGTTATATTGTTGATCTCTTTTATGATGGGGAAGAAGGGCTATATGCAGCAGAAACCTCCACGTATGACCTTCTTATTTTAGATTTGGGCTTACCTGGTCTTGATGGTATTAATATTATAAAAAAACTACGCTGCTCTCATGATAACCTTCCTATACTTGTTATTTCTGCTCGTGATAAATTAGATCAAAGAATCTTAGGTTTAGATACAGGGGCAGATGACTATTTATGTAAACCTTTTGAACTCGATGAAATTGTTGCCAGAGTACATGCACTACTTCGTAGAAGCAAAAATCAAACAAGCAACATCATTACTTATAATGATATAGAGTTTGATACCCATACGTTACTTATTACTAAAGCAGGTGAACCTGTTGAGTTAAGTAAACGCGAACTTACAATTTTTCAGCATCTTCTTCAAAATCTTAATACAATTGTCAGTAAAGAGAATATTGTTGAACATGTCACCTCAATCGATGATGAATTTAACCCCACTGCAGTAGAGACTTATGTATCGCGTTTACGAAAAAAACTAGCTGATTCAATCAATTTAAAAACCGTACGAGGTTTAGGTTACATGATGAGTTAGTATGAAAACTAAAACCCTTTCAATTCAATCTCGACTGATAAAATGGTTAACTATTCCCCTAAGTCTTTTTGCGCTGATTTTATCTATTTACATCTACCTTATGCTTAACCATAAAGTTAATACTTTTTTTGATAACCGACTCTACGCCACTGCTAAAAGTATTGAAGATAATTTGGGTATTGCAAAGGGTAAAATTGTTGTTGATTTACCAAGCTTTTCCATTGATTTATTATCAACCCATGACAAAGGATTAGTCTATTACTCAGTTGTTGATGAAAAAGGAAATCTTTTAATTGGACATAAATATCTTTTCAATAAAAATAAAATTCAACATAATGACATAACATTTTTTGATACAGCCTATGATGGTTCATTACTTCGTACCGTCTCTTACCCAACTTACTTTTATAGTTCAGGAAAAGAGTATGTTGCTTATATAACGGTAGGAGAGACAACTGAAGAGCGTGATGAAAATATTCAAGAGATGCTAAATATGATTTTTCTTATTATGAGTATTGTTGCAATTTCTACAATTTTTATTACAGTTTTTGCAGTAAATAAAGGTCTAACCCCACTTCATAAACTCCAAAAGATAATTAAAAAAAGAGATCAACGTGACTTAGAACCATTAGAGTTTAATGCCCCAAAAGAGGTTGAAGAAGTTGTTAGTAGTATCAATATCTTGCTGCAAAGAAGTCGAGATACAATTGATTATATTGAACAGTTTAACTCTGATGTCTCCCACCAACTACGTACCCCACTAGCTGAAATGAAAATGAAACTGGAACTACTTTATAATAAAGAAGATGCAGACTTTCTTGCACTAAATCAGCTACTCAATGATATGTCCCATATTACTGAACAGCTTTTATTATATGCAAAAACAAATCCAAATACGATTAAAATGACTCGCTTTAAAAAGGTCTCCTTAAATGAAATCTGTAAAGAATACTGTGTTAAAACTGCACCTAGAGTCTATGCAAGAGGATTTGAATTTGCCTTTGAAAATTTAGAAGAAGAAATTTTTATTCAAAGTGATAAAATTCTTCTAGAGAGCATGTTAGATAATATTATCAATAATGCCCTGCATTATGCTGTAGATGAAAAAGGTAACCCTATGGGAACAATTACCTTAAGTTTAGAACGACAAAACAATACTATTTGGTTAAATGTTAAAGATGAAGGTTATGGTGTAGAAAAAAGAAGTCTAAAGAATATTTTTGAACGTTATTATAGGGTGGACTCGACTAAAAAAGGCTCAGGATTAGGACTTAGTATTGTTAAACAAATTGCAACACTTCACCAAGCAAAAGTTATTGCCCTCAATGAAAAGGGATTAAAAATCTCCATTATTTTCAAAAATCAGCACATTAACGGTTAGTCTCATAAAGATAGTTATAATCTTTAAAAAGTTCAAAAGAGTCTCTTAGAAGTTCATTAGATTTTTGTGCACCAATCCAACTTGCTCCAATCTTATGCCTTTTGAGTTGTTGCTGTACCTTTTTTTTAGCAATTACTCTTCGTAATGCTTTTGTTAAAGCATGATAACGCATTGGGTGATTTTTTTTAAACTCTTTTGAAACAGCAAAACCTCGCATTGAACCTCTAAAAATAGGAAAAGAGATAGTTGTACCTTGTAGTGCTTCATTAATAGTAGGTGCATCCCATCGATTAGAACCTTTCTCTTTTATGATAGCTATGGGTTTAATAAACTCTCGATACTTCTCACTTCCTTGTGCAGAAATAACAATAAAATCAACATCTTTTGTTATGAGTGCCTCTCTCGCAACTTTTCCACCATGAAAAAAAACAAACTCAACCTTATTTTTTTGAATATTAAACTTTTCCATTAAAAGCTTAACAATTAAATAACCCGTAGAACGATAAAGAACAGCCACCTTTAAAGCTTTTTTCGTACGTTTGATAGTATCTACTAATTCAAGAAGTGTAGAATAAGAAGCATGGTGACTTGTTGCAATAAATTCAAAGTCAACCCATTGAATATTTAAAATATCAAAATCACTAATTTGATAGGGAGCATTATTAGCTAAAATAGTATTGGGAATATAAGGAGAAAAAGATGAAACTAAAAGGGTATATCCATCTTGACTAGATTTCAAAAAGTTCTTTGTTCCAAAAAGTGTCCCTTGTCCTTTTTTATTGACAACATTAATCCTTTGCCCAAGTTCTTCTTCTAAAAAAGGTTTCATTGTACGAGCTAACCTATCGGTACTTCCTCCTTTTCCAAAAGGAACGATAATTGTTAAAGGCTTGTTAGGGTAAGAACTCGCATTAAGAAGGGTATGCAAAAAAAGTATACAAAAAATAATAACTTTCAAAAGAGAACTCCTTAACATAATTTTGTGTACCTATAAAAAATAATCATAATACTGGCATTGTACTCATATACAAAACAAAAGCGTCATATATAAGTTTTGAACCTAATACAAGTATAACAGCTTTTAATATCTTTTTGAAGAGGAGGTCATTACTTTTATCCAAAAGTTTTTTACCAACAACCGTTCCTAAATACGACACAAAAACCAACAAAATAATAAGAAAAATCCATGGATTAAAGTCAAACCCAAGATTACCAAAAAGCATAGCTTTCCCAAGATTTTGAAAAGACATACACCAAGCAAGGGTACCAACAACTGCTAACCTCTCTTTAATAAAAGCAGAAAGAAACATAATAACAATAGGGCCCATTACCCCAACAAACATGGTTAAAAATCCTGTTAATACCCCAACTACAATAATCATATAATGTGAGACTTTTTTGATTTGGAGATTAGGTAAAAAAGTTAAAGTGATAATTCCAAGTCCTAAGATAAACTTCATACTATACTCTGGAAGCGTGACTAAAAAATGAATACTCAAAGCATAACCTATTAAACTTCCTAGCATAAAAAGCAAAAAGACTTTCACGATAAGTGATTTTATAAAAAGAAGTGAACGTATTAATCCTGCACCTGCTTGAGTGAGTGCATGAATAGACAGAAGTGTTGTTGCAGGAAGAACCATACTCATTCCTGCAATAACAAACAACCCTCCTCCAGCGCCTACACTTGTAGTCACCATTGCTCCTAAAAAGCAACTCAGTAAAAGGATTGATAAATCAAATGTTTCTAAGGGTAATTGAAGCATCCCATAATCAAACAAATACTTCCCCGTTCATTAGAAGTCTGGCGGTTCTTACAGTTTGCCCTTCAACATCT
>CAZIES010000155.1:0-4594 GCA_964538295.1 uncultured Arcobacter sp.
CTAAGAAATGTTAAAAGCTTTAGTCCAGAAGTTTATAAAGAGAGCATGAAACTCTCTATTCCTTTTTTTATATTACACAAAACTCTTTATGAACAAGGGAATAAACTTTTAAAAGAGGAGTTTTCTTTAAACCAAAGTGAACTTGATGTTCTGTCTGCACTTTATTATATGACCGATGGCACTTTTACTATGAGTCCAACCCATCTTTATGATGTTATGTTATTTAGTTCAGGTGGTATGACCAAGGTATTAAAAAAGCTCGAAAGTAAAAGTTATATAAAACGAATCAATAACCCACAAGACAAACGAAGTAAATTAGTGGTACTTACACCAAAAGGAAAAGAAGCCACTCAAAATGCTTTAAAAGGTGTTGTGAATCTTGAAGATAAATATTTTTCTAAGTTAGATGAAAAAGAGCAAAAACTCTTTCGTGAGCTTTTATTAAAAGTGCTATATTAGCATTTATCATAAAACCCTAAAAACTCATATTTTATTCAAGTTCAAGGCAGACAAAAACTTTTTAAAGGAGCTTACTAAAGTAAGGAAGTAGAAGAAAACTTATGCCAAAAGGCATAAGGAAATTTCACGCGTTCAAAAAAGTTAGTCGAACGTAGAAATTGGATACAAGATGAGTTTTATTTGATGTAGACTCGGTACTCTTGTATTTTTTGCTCTAGTCGTTGAGAAAGATGCATATCACAATTTTTTAAACACGACAAAATAAACTTTGCCTCTTTTTGGTAGTTAAAAACCTTTTGGCTATCCCAGTGCTGGGGTGGTTTTTGTAAATTGGTAATTCTATCTGCTAGTTTTACCATCTGTATTTCATAAGGTTGGGTTAATAACTTATTAATACTATCTGCCATTTGCTCTTTTTTTGGCAAGCTTTCATCTTTTGTTAAAGCATCCACTGCTTCTGCAATTTCAAGCCCAAACTCATCAAAAATATCATCATAAGTAACTTCTGTATCTTCTATAGTATCATGTAAAAGGGCAACGGTGATTGCTTTGTTTGCTTTTTCAATTTCGACTTTACCCTCTTCACACGCATGCATAACTTCCATAGTCACTGCAACCAAATGGGTTAAATATGGTAGTCCATAAGGTGTTTTTTGTTCTTTGTGGGCATTGGCTGCAAAATTTAACGCTTTTAAATAGACTTCTTGTTTAAACATCTTTTACCTTTCGTTCTTTGGAACGTTTTATAATATTATCTGATTTTGAAAATGTAATTAACTCTTCAGCAAGTTTGACATCAGCAGGAAGAGTACTCATTGAGTGTTTTAAAATATACGCTGTACTTAATGCATCGCTATAAGCTCTGTGGTGATTATCTATATCTATTTTGAGTAAGGTTTTTAAAAAATCCAAACCATACCGCTCAGCTTGAATCGTTCGTTTTGCTAAATCAATGGTACATAGTTTTCTATTTTCAAGTTTGCCTAAATTATATTTATTAAAAGACTCTGAGATAAATTTATAATCAAACTTAATATCGTGTGCTACAAAAACATCATCTTCTAAAAAAAGTTTAAACTCTTGCAATACTTTTTCAATTGTAGGTGCATCTTGTAGCATTTCAGGTGTGATATTGGTAACTTCTTGAATATATTTAGGAATATCTTTCGCATAAACTAAAGAATCAAATTTATCAATAATCTCACCATTTCTAACTTTAACAGCTCCTAGTTCAATGATTTGTCCCTTTTGAACATTACTTCCATTGGTTTCAATATCAACAACACAAAAAGTTTGTTCTTCTATTTTGGTGATATTTGTTTTTAAAACAACACTATCGTCAATAATCTCTAAAGGAAATCCATTAGATAAAAAAAGCTCTAACTCCAACTCAGCACTATCAAAAAACCTGTTCTTAAATTTTGCTATCTCTTCAAGTAGCATCTCTAAACTTAATGTTTTTGTTTTTAAAAGTTGTGCTAGTTTATCACTATTATTAAGCGGTTGTTGAAGTTTTCTTTTTTTAGATTTCATTAGCAGCTTGCACGAACTCCATCATTTTTGTTTTATCTTTTTTACCCTTAGAGGCTTCTACTCCACTACTAACGTCCACACCAAAAAAGTTATAACCTTTGAGTTCTTGAAGGTTGTGTGCATTTAATCCACCAGCTATAATCATACGTGAGACATCAATATTATCAAACCAATCAATAGCAATACGTTTTCCCTCACCACCAAAACCATCAACAAATGCATCGACTAAGACATACTTACCATCTAAGTCTTCTAAGTCTTCTTTTGATTGTACTCGTGCTACTTCTACATACTTAATATCTAAATTATCAAACTCTGTATTATCTTCATCATCAATGATTTGTGCCAATTGCATTTTGGCAACTTTACACTTGTCATTAATATGTTTTGAACTTTCATTAACAAAAAGTCCTACTGTTTGTACAAAAGGAGGAAGTTGTTCTACAATTTCTCTTGCGTCAACAGGTCTTATATAACGCGGGCTTGGCTCATAAAAAACAAAGCCTAAAGCATCTACGCCTGCTTTAATTGCATCTTGAGCATCTTCGAGGTTAGTTATTCCACAAATCTTAACTCGCATAACTACTACCTTTTACTTTAGATTTGTAAACTTTTAATTGCTTGACCATAATCACTTGCACCATACACGTATGAACCAGCAACAACCACATCAACACCCGCTGCTTTTAACTCATGAATATTTTTATCATTAACGCCACCATCAACTTGAATAAGACAATTTGGGTTTCTTTTTTCAATCAAAGCTTTTAATTTTTGTGCTTTTTCAATCACCGATGGAATAAACTTTTGTCCCCCAAATCCTGGGTTAACTGACATTAAAAGTACCATATCTAGATCTTCTAAAAGATACTCAATTGATTCTGGTGTACTATGTGGGTTTAACACAATAGCAGGCTTAATACCTAATGAACGCAACTTTTGAATCACTCGATGAGGGTGTTTTTCACTCTCAATATGAAAAGAGATATATTCAGGCTGGTATTTTGCAAATAGGTCAATAAAAAAGTTGTTATCCTCCACCATTAAATGAATATCAAGTGGTTTTGTTGCTACTTTTGCAACAGGAGAAACAACCACAGGACCGATAGTCATATTTGGAACAAAATGTCCATCCATAACATCTACATGAATTAAATCACAACCGCCATCACAAATAGCAGTAATCTCTTCGTTAAGTTTACCAAAATCGGCTGAAAGAATTGAAGGAGCTACAAGCATCAAAAACCTTTTTTACTACTAATGATTTATTAGTATTTAATTTTCGCGATTATAGCATTTTTTATATAAGGTATCTTCTAATTTAAAACAATTTTTTTATAAAAGTTAAAATTAATGTTAAGACTAAACAGTTACCTATTAAAAGATTAATAAAGAAGTTGAAAGTATAGAAAAGTTAAAATTCTCCCACATCAAACCTGTCTTAGATGAATGGGTCAATCTTTATGCCTTACGCTTAAAAGAACTCAACGAAGGGAAATATAAAATTAAATGAAAAAGCTATTACTCTTTTTAACTTTTGCTACAACTATTTTTGCCAATGAAACCCAACTACAAAAAGCACAAAAACTAGAAAACCAAGGAAAATATAAAGAGGCAATGCACCTTTATAAAGCAATTGCCTTACAAAAAAAGACTCCCCTAGAACAAACTATTGATACCATCACACAAAAGCAAGTTCAATTTATAAAAAAGAACCTTGATCCAATTGAAGATAAACAGACCCAATCAACCATTGAACAAATGTTAAGCTCCTCTTTTAATATCTACGCCTATAAAGAGAACTATTTTTTACCAATAAGTCATACAACCAAAGAGTATCAAGGAAGAGAACAAAACGAAGCAAAATTTCAACTCAGTATTAAAAAACCAATCAGCTATAATCTTTTAGGGCTTCATGAAACCATCAATTTTGGTTATACGCAAACCTCTTGGTGGCAAATCTATGCAGACTCAGCACCTTTTAGAGAAACAAACTACCAACCAGAAGTTTTTATGATGATTCCTCATAAATCTTTAGAAAAGACGGCACTCAAAGCTTATAAAATTGGACTTATTCACGAATCAAACGGTCAAGGTGGCAGTGATTCAAGGTCTTGGAATCGTCTCTACTTAGAGAGTTATTTTCAACTTAGTAATCTATTTATAACACCAAAAATTTGGTACCGAATTCCTGAAAAAAAAGAGGATGATAATAACCCTGATATTGATGACTATTTAGGATATGGGGATGTAACCCTACTCTATCCTTACAAAGAGCACACCTTTAAAATGCTTTTACGAAATAATTTAAAATTCAATGATGACAACAAAGGCTACGCAGAGCTTAACTGGACATTTCCTTTTCCAAAGAGCAAAAATACCTTTGGATTTGTACAGCTTTCAAGTGGATATGGAGATAGTTTAATTGATTATGATAAAGAGATTAATCGTATAAGTTTTGGAATTAGTCTCTCACGCTAAGATTTTAACAAAAATAGAAGAGTATAATTTAACTAAAGACTAAAGGAGTAACCAATGAAATGGTTTCGAAATACTCTTCTTTTTATTCTTACCATTTTTATTATAGGATATGCAGCATTCT
>CAZIES010000155.1:4604-4903 GCA_964538295.1 uncultured Arcobacter sp.
AGGTAAAACTCTCCAATATAACACAAAAAGAGATTACTTTTAAAGATTATGGGCTTTCTATATTCCCTACATTGGGAATAAAAATTGAAAATATTCAACTACAAGATCGTAACAATAGCCATATTCATATTGAAGAACTTATTGCAAGAGTAAACCCTTCTGAGCTTTTTAATTTAAGTGATATTAACATTAATACTATTTATCTTATTAAACCTACTATTAGACTGACAAGTTCACAAAATAACACTTCACAAGCAAAAAAAGAAGAAACAAATTTTATTGATATTAACAACATACAT
>CAZIES010000156.1:0-4856 GCA_964538295.1 uncultured Arcobacter sp.
GTTATTAAAAGGAGAAAACCATGACAATATTTAAAAAAAGTGTTATTACTTTAGTAATGATAGCAGCTCTCTCCCCTCTATGGGCAAGTAAAAAACCAACACTTCTATTTTATATAGGAATTACGATGATTAAACCCGTAAGTGTTTTGGCAAAAAATTTTGAAAAAGAGTGTAATTGTCAAATTAAAATCTTACAAGGGGGTAGTCAAGATCTTTATGACAGTATTAAATTAAGTAAAAAAGGGGATGTTTATCTTCCTGGTTCACTTTCATATCGTAAGAAAAATATGGCAGATGGGTTACTGCTTGATGGTAAATTTGTTGGGTATAATAAAATTGCATTAGTGGTAAAAAAAGGTAATCCAAAAGGAATAAAAGCAGACTTAAGTGTACTTTATAATCCTGCATATCGGGTAGTTATTGGAAATGCAGAGAGTGGTAGTATTGGAAATGCAAGTAAAAAAGTATTAACAAAATTTGGACATTATGAAGAGGTGATGATGAATGCAATTTATTTAGCATCAGATTCTAGAAACTTAACTAAATCATTAGTCTCTAATAAAGCAGATGTAGTCTTAAACTGGTATGCAACAACATTTTGGAATGATAATAAGAAACATCTTGAAGCGTTAGTATTAGATGAAAAGTATGCTAAGAAAAAGAAGTTGGTATTTAATCTATTAAAAACTTCTCAGTTTCCAAAACTATCAAAAGAGTTTATGGAGTATGCAGCTTCAAAGGAAGGCAGAGCTATTTTCCATGAATATGGTTTTTTAGATAAAAATGATTTAGAGAATTTTGATAAAGTAACATTCTAATGAATACAGATAATGTCAACCGAAATCTTTTAACCCTTTTAGGAATCTTTTTATTTGGTTATGCAGCGTTAGTTGCTGTCCATGTTGTATTTGCAAAAATCACTAATAATTTAGATCAAGAAGTAAAAAATGAGTATGCTCGATATAAAATTGGAGAGTATATTTTAAAAGAGATTGGTAATGTTGAAAAAAACTATTACCAAATGGCAATGGCATTTCGTCCCCAATCAGTTGAACCACTTAAACAAGATACCTTAGAAGAGATAGAGGATATTAATAAGGCAATTGATGTTTTGGAAAATGGAGGGGTTTTAAGAAGTTATATTCGACTAAATCTTGTGGGAGTGAGTGAAACGGTTGATGAGATTGTTTTTACTCCAAATCGTAATGTAAAGTATACTTATGAATCAATTGACTTAAAGCCTAAACTTGCAGTTATTGAAAAGAAACTTGATAAAATGATGGAAATTATTAAGATAAAAAGTAGGGTGTTACAAGCTAAGACTTTACAAGAAAAAAAGAAATTACGTTTCCAAGTTCAACTCTTTTTTAAACAGTTGCCTCCACATTTTATTCGAATGAAAGAGAATGCTAGTCGATTGCTTTATGATAGTAAACAAAACTTGGAGCGTTTGGAAAATAACATTAAAAAAGAAAAAGAGTTTTATTCTTCTTTAGAGTATGTGGTTACCTTTTTAGTGATGCTTTTAGTGGGTATTTTTGGCTTTACTCTGTCAAAGCAAATTCAACGTAGAAGTGAAGAGTTAAAGGTATTGACCCTTCGTGCTAAACAATCTGCTATCGAAGCCTCAAATGCCAATAAGATTAAATCTCAATTTCTAGCAAATATGAGCCATGAAATACGAACACCATTAAATGCCATTATTGGTTTTTCAGAACTTTTATCAAAATCAGATTTACCAAAAACTGAGTCTGAAAATGCGAATATTATTGTACGCAGTGCCAAAGCATTACTGCATATTATTAATGATATTTTAGATATTTCAAAAGTTGAGAGTGGAAAGTTTGAACTTATTTTTGAAACATTCTCTTCTCGAAAAGTTTTTGAACAGGTTGTTGAACTCTATTCGGTTAATGCAAAACAAAAAGATATACGGTTTTTATATCACTTTGATTCAGCTATTCCTCACTACTTAAACTCAGATGCAACACGTTTAAAACAGGTTTTATCCAATCTTTTAAGTAATGCTATTAAATTTACACCCAATAAAGGTCGTGTAAGTTTAGATGTAAAAATGTTAAAACAGACTACTGAAAAAGTAACCTTGAAGTTTTCAGTAATGGATACGGGATTAGGAATCTCTGCTGAACAACAAGCAAAAATATTTGAACCTTTTTCCCAAGCAGATGGGACAATTTCTAAGCAGTTTGGTGGAACGGGTTTAGGGTTATCTATAAGTCTTAAGATTGTGGAACTTTTAGGTTCAAAAATTGAACTAAAAAGTGGACAAAACCAAGGAAGTGAGTTTTACTTTACGTTAGATTTAGATATTTCACAAGGTGAAAAAGAAGAACAAGATAAAAAGTATGTTTTTGCTATTGCTCCTTTAGAAGATGACAGTGAGAATATTCGAACAGACTTAAAACAGATACTGTTAGAGTTTGGAGAAGTTTTAGAAACAAATGAGGAGCACGAAACCGCCCAACATATTGATTTAGTTTTTTGTTTTGGACAACATGGGTTACATAATAAGTTAAAAAGAGTCAAAAATAGAGTAAATGCACCTGCTGTTTATGTGGGAAATATTGATAATATTAAATCAAATTGTGTTTTGGATGATTTGATTGATTATTATATTGATGTTCCTATTTATGGTTCAAAAGTTTTCAATATCATTGCAACTGCGTGTAATATTGAACAAAAAGTGCTTAAAAATGATAATGAAACACAAACCTTTCGAGGTAATATCTTAGTTGCAGAAGATAACATCAATAATCAAATTCTAATTCGTATTTTACTGGAGAAGTTTGGGCTTAATTGTGATATTGCAAATAATGGAAAAGAAGCATTAACGTTGTATCAACAAAATCCTTATGATTTAGTTTTAATGGATATTAATATGCCCATTATGGATGGATTAACTGCTTTAAAAGAGATAAGAGATTATGAATCAAAATTAAATAAATCACAAACTCCTATTGTCGCATTAACTGCGAACACTATTAAAGGTGACAAAGAACGTTATTTAAAAGCAGGAATGGATAATTTTCTTGCAAAACCAATTAATAATAATAAATTGCAAGAGTTATTCTATCTTTATCTCTCCTCTAATAGTTTAATAGCAAAAAATGAGTTAGTCCTTCAAGAAGAGCGATTTAATAAAGCAGTTTTAGTGAAAAGATTTGGTTTAGAAGAAGAGGATATTGATGTATTACTTGAAGGCTTTTTTGAGACATTAACAGATGATTTAAAAAAAATAGAAGAGGCAATACACTCAAAAGATTGTGATGCTATTTATCAAACTTGTCACTATTTAAAAGGGGCTTGTAGTAATTTTGCCATGTATGAACCAGAAAGACTTTTAGAAATGTTTGAAAAACAAGCTCTTGAGAAAAAAGAAGAGGATTATGATTTAAAACAATTAATCTCAATGTTTGAGGATATTAAGAAAATCTTAGGAAAAGATAGTTAATTTATATCTTTAAGGGTTACTATTAGTGCAAAAGTTTGTCGTGCCATAGTATCTCCTTTTGAGTTTAGGGGGGGGTAAAAGTTGTGTTAGGAAATGATTTGAGAAAGCCCCCTAAAAATTTAAGATTCTACGATTTTGCATTATATCCCGTTATACAATACATGTCAATATACTTCCTATTATATGGTTGTTTATTAGAGTTTTTTGAATTTTATTATATCTTATGATGGTGGAGGTGTCCGGGATTGAACCGGAGTCTTAAAACAGCTACTACTAGCGTCTACATGCTTAGAAGGGTTGAAGAGTTTCACTTTGCGACAACTCAACCCGCAAGGCAATTGCAAAGCTAAGATTTAAAATGTCTCAAATTAGTCAAATCAGTTCTAAGATGATAATCTATCTTGGGTGAACCCACTAAATCTACTTAGATAGAATCAGTAGTGTGAGCCTCCATGGTCTCAAGCCCTAGGGCGAGTCCGTTGTTTGTTTAACTTATGCTACTTTAGCGTAAGCTGGAGCGTAATCAGTATTGTTTGCGTCTAAAAAAAATGAACCGCGTAACGGCATGTTCAGGCCGACATGCAACTAATCCTCACTGCTCTAATCGATACCAAGTCACCCCCACATAAAAGTGAGGGGCGAATTATAGCACAAGATAGTTAGTTTTTCAAGCTATTGATGTAGTTATGGAATGAAAAAGCTTAAAAGCTTTCCCATTCATCATCATCTTGGTTTGATGCAGTTATTGTTTGTGTTTTAGGAGTTGGTTGAATAGGTTCAACCTTTTTAGGTTTTGGTGTTATTACTGGTGTCGCTTTTTTAGCTATTTTTGGTGTAACATGTTGAGAATTTTTTTGTTCTACTTTTTTAGTAGAGGATTTAAATTCCATCTTATCTGCTTCTACACTTTCTTTACCAGTAAACTCTTTATCATTAGCATTAGCTACAATTTTTTGTGCGATAGTTGAAGTATGTACAGCAATATTTTTTGCATTATTGGCAACACTTGCATTCTCTTGAGTTTGGTGGTCTAGTTGATTAACGGCATCATTGATTTGTTCAATCCCTTGAAGTTGTTCTCGTGAAGATTCTGAAACTTTTTCAATAAGTTCAATGGTATTAGAGATATTTTCATTTAAACCAGTATACCCTTCAATCATACCATCCGCAATCTCTTTACCTTCATTAGCTTTAACATTTGCATCTTCAACTAAGTCTTTAATCTCTTTAGCTGCTTCAGCTGATCGGCTTGCAAGATTCCTTACTTCTTGTGCAACAACAGCAAATCCTTTTCCTGCTTCACCTGCAGTGGCTGCTTCAACAGCTGCATTAAGTGATAAAATATTTGTTTGGAAGGCAATTTGATCAATAACCGTAATAGCTT
>CAZIES010000157.1:0-4673 GCA_964538295.1 uncultured Arcobacter sp.
CGCTTGCGTAGCTCCAACGGTAGAGCAATCCCATGGTAAGGGAGAGGTTGCAGGTTCAAATCCCGCCGTGAGCACCACTTGATCCTTTTATTTTCTATTATAAACTTAGTGGTAACAATTAAAATTTACTCTATCAAAACAAGTATAAGAACATCAGAAATAGGATAGTGTCACAACACAATAACTATTACTATTATTTATAGAAAAAATAGCTTCAATGTATTAATTTTCAGTTAGTAATAAGGCAAAATCAATTATGATAACGATTATCATTAATGATCTTAGGAGTCTAATTGTCAAATTGTAGGAAAATTAAAAAACCTTTCTTTTGTACTATTAAAGTTACTATTGTTTTATTGTTAGCAAATCTATTTTTTTACACCTATGTGTATGCAAAAGAGGTGAATTATGTCAATATTTTATCAGAAAGACAAGAGTATTTAATTAAACCAATTTTTGAAGAGTTTACTAAAGATACAGGAATAAAAGTTAACTATGTTATTTCAGATGGTAAAGAGACACTTGAAATGATAAAAAAGCAAGGACAAGAGACGCAAGTTGATGCTTATTTATCTGTTGATGCAAGTAATTTATATGAGGCGCAACAAAATGGTTTGTTTCAACCCATTCGTTCAAGAGTATTAGATAAAAATATTCCTACGCATTTAAAAGATCCTTCCCGACAATGGTTTGGAATATCTTTACGTGCACGTTCGTTAATTTACCATACCCAACGGGTTAATAAAGAGTTATTAATTGATTTTGAAAGTATTGGGGATAAACAGTGGCATAAAAAACTTGCCGTAAGAACTTCAAAAAGAATTTATAATAAATCAATGGTTGCAATGATGATAGCCGAACATGGTTATAAAAAAGCTAAAAGGATTGTACAATCATGGGTGCATAATTTTGCTATTGCTCCCACATCAACTGATGTGGGTGTGATTAATGCAATTATTGAAAATCGTGCTGATATTGGAATTGTTAATAGTTATTATCTTGCAAAATTGATTAAAGAGAAACCCTCTTTACCTATAAAGATGCATTTTATTGGTGACAGCAAGGGCAGGGTGCATGTTAATGTATCGGGTATGGGAGTTACTAGGTATGCAAAAAGAAAAGATAATGCAATTCAATTAATAGAGTGGTTAAGCTCTAAAAAAGGGCAAAGACTTTTTGCTGATATTGATATGGAGTATCCTGTAAATCGCCGTGTTAAGGCTCATAATATTCTTCAGAGTTGGGGTAAATTTAAACAAGTAACCATTAATGTAAAAAAGGCTGGAGAATTACGAAATAAAGCAGTGAAACTTATGAAAGAGGTTGGTTATGAATAAGATAGGACAGATGCTTAAGGTAAATACTTTAGGTGGTCGTTTACGTATTTTTATTTTAAATCTTATACTGTTTATTATCTTATTAACTACGGTATTTTTAATCTATATGATTAGAACACAAATATCTTCAACTTTTGAGAAAGAGTTAAACTCAATTGTGAACATGCAAGAACAAGCAATTGAAAAATGGCTTAATGAAAGAGAGTTAGATATTCGCTTTTTATCAAATAATTATATTGTTAATAGCAAGTCTAAAGAGGAGATAAAAACACTATTTGAAAATTTTATTAATAGTCAAAGTGAATTTTATACGGTCTCTTTAGTGGATACTGATGGTTATACAATTGTGGATAGTACCTTTGAATTTAATCGATATTTTGGTGATGATGACTTTTTTCAAGAAGCACTAGCTGGTTTAGATAGTATTAGTTCTGCACAAGTGAGTAAATATGAAAATATGCCAGTTTTGCATTTTAGTTCGCCTATCTTTGATGATTATGGAGAGGTGAGCTCTGTTATTATTGGTGCAGTTCGATTGAGTAGTATTCAAGCTATTATTGAGAGTTTTCGTTTTAGTCAAACTGGAGAGACATTTATTATTAACAGTAATAAGCAGTTACTTACAAAAAGAAAATTTGATACAGAGGGCACACTTTTACAAAAAGTTGATAACAGTAATATTACAAAAGGATTTTATACCAGTTATTCAAATGAGGAAGTTCTTGGGGATGTTTTAAAAAGTAATTTTGGAAGATGGCTTATTGTTGCTCAAATTTCAAAAGATGAAATATATGAAGTTTTTGAGCAGTTCTTGTTTTATGTCATTATATTTATGGTAGTTTTACTTATTATGATGGTACCACTTATTTTGAAGTTTTCAAATAAGATTGTTGAACCTCTTAGGTTTTTATTGCATGGTTCTTATCATATTAGTAATGGTAATTACGGGCATGAAATTGATAATCAACTTATTTCACATGCAACCGTTGAGATTAAAGATTTAACTTCGGCATTTAATTCAATGTCAGGGGTTTTAAAAAATGTGATTTCTGAACTTACTTTGCAGTCTACTATTGATGTTTTGACAAAATTATATAATCGTCGAGAACTATTGCGACTATCAAATATTGAATTTGATAAATCAAAATTTACTCAAAAACATTGTGCTATCTTAATGATTGATATTGATCACTTTAAACAAATAAACGATAACTACGGACATAGAACAGGAGATATTGCTATTGAAAGTGTTGCTAATGTGATTAAAACGTCCATTACAAATACTGATATAGCAGGACGATATGGGGGAGAGGAGTTTTTAGTTTTTATTCCAGAGACTTCTTATGATTTAGTCTATCAAATTGCCCAAAGAATACGTCAAAATATTAAGAGTCTTGTTATTAAAAATGAGGATATTGAGTTACAATGTACAAGTAGTGTGGGAGTCTTTTATATGAATCATATTAAAGATGAATTAAATATTGAGTATACAATTGAGTTAGCTGATCAAGCACTATATGAAGCGAAAAAAAGTGGACGAGATAAAGTTATTATGTATCAGAACTAACTGATACATTCAATGATAATTGTATGTTTAGATAAAGTATTGAGAGATATTCATTGCATACCAAATAATAGAGAAGTTAAATAAGAAAATAATCATTGAAGAGCCTCTTGAAATAATTTTCTCTTTTTGTGTTCTTTCCCTACCATGAGCTTTAAGTGAAATATACATGTGAAGGGCTGTTGCACACACTACTAAAAATACGATTGATAGTTTTCTGTAAAGTAGTACTCCAAATTCACTCTCTTTAAACTCAGATGTAAGAAAAACTGAATAAATATCATGTTGATTTAAAAGTAATAGTCCTGTTATTATTAAAGTCGTAATCCAAATAAGTTGGAAATAACCATAAAATGGACCAATAGCAGTGTAAATTGTATTTTGTACTTTAGGGTCTTTAAAATAAATACCCATTCCAAAAAGGAGTAAGCCTCCACCAACCCAAGTGGCGGCGGCTATAATGTGAATAAAGAGTATAATATTAGTTAGCATCTTTTGTTTCTAAAATTTCAATTGATTCAATGGTATCACCTTGAGAAATTGAATCTAATGAAGTAAAACTTTCATCATCGTTTTCTTCAATAGCTCCAAATACTGTATGTACACCATCTAAGTGTGGACACGGTACAAAACAGATAAAGAATTGACTTCCACCTGTATTTCTTCCCGCATGCGCCATTGAAAGACTTCCTCTATTATGAATTTGCTGTTCAGCTTCTGTTTCACACTCAATTGCCCAATCTGGACCACCTGTTCCAGTTCCAAGAGGACATCCACCTTGTGCCATAAATCCAGGAATTACTCTGTGAAAATTAATACCATTATAAAAACCATCGTTTGCTAAACTTGCGAAGTTTGCAACTGTATTAGGTACCTCTTCTACAAATAGTTTTAACCATACAACACCATTTTGTGTTGTTACTTTTGCATATTGAAATTTATTTAACTCTTCTTGTGAGTAGTCATATTTTTTTAGTTCTTTTGAAAATCCAAACATTACGTTCCTTATAAGTTTTTGGGAATTATAGCACTTTTTATTTGTAGTTACTTTAAAGAAATAATCTTATCTAAAAGTAAAGTAATATTTATTGATTAATATCAACGTTTGGTGTGAGATAGTTTAGCTGAATTAGGGAGCTTGTTAGTTCTTTAAAAACAGGAACAGCCGAATGTGAAGCGTAATAGTAGTACCAATTTTCTCCTGTTGAAATAGGATTAATAACGGTAACCCCAATAGTATATTGGTTAGTTTTATCATTAGCAAAACCAAAGAAAGAAGAGATATATTTTTTAAGGTATTTCCCTCCTCGTGCAATTTGAGCAGTACCAGTTTTACCTCCTACTTCTATTCCTTTTATTTGAGCTGCTTTTCCTGTTCCTTCCTGTACAGTTTGAACTAAAAGTTTTTTAATACGTTGGGCAGTTTTTGGTGTAATAATTTGTTCTGAACTATCTTTATCAATGGTGACATTTTTTAGGTTATGTAAATTTAAGTGAGAGACAATTTTAGGTGTCGTTATTTTTCCATTGTTATTAAAAACTGAATAGGCTTTTAACATTTGCATAAAAGTTGATGTCATCCCTTGACCATAAGATACAGTTGCTTTGAATACATTATCTTTTTTCTGTTTTTCTCCTGCAGCAAATTGATAAAGTTTTGGCATGATACCTACTTTTTCATAAGGCAAGTCAATACCTGTCTTTTTTGTAATTCCAAAGTTATGAAGACCTCGTACAAACTCTCTTGCATTGAGTCGTTGAGCAAGTTGAAG